>JBAIXS010000180.1:0-12915 GCA_037916395.1 Candidatus Sulfobium mesophilum | reverse complement strand
GGCGCGAGCAGGAAATATCGGAGATATCCCGATCGTTGAAGGGGCTGGCCAAGGAACTCCGGGTTCCTGTTATCGCGCTGAGTCAGTTGAACCGGGGAGTCGAGACAAGAGGCGGTAACAAGAAGCCTACACTTGCCGATCTGAGGGAGTCGGGCGCAATAGAACAGGATGCCGATGTCATCATCTTCCTTTACAGGGACGAAGTTTATAATAAAGACAACCCCGACAACAGGAACAAGGCCGAAATCATAGTAGCAAAACAAAGGAACGGCCCGACCGATTCATTAACCCTGAGCTTCCTTTCACAATGTACAAGGTTTATGGATTATACGGATCGTGAGTTCCATGACGTCGAAGATGATGTTTTTTAATAGCAGGTAACGGCCATTAAGTTCCGACAGTGTTACCAACGAGTGCATAAGTAAGAGGGCGAATGATAAAATCTCCCCTAGCCCCTCTTTTTTTACAAAGAGGGGTATATTTCCTTCCTTTGGCAAAGGGAGGGTAGGAGGGATTTTCTGACGTGTCTCCATACTCGACTTTCTTAGTAGCTTAGTCTAAGGTGATTCCGACTGGGACGGGAGGATCTATGATCAGGAGACCGGCTGTTGCGGGACAATTCTACCACGGCGAAAAAGAGAGGCTTATCGAGCAGGTCGGAAGGTTTATCGATCCTGGTTCAGTCAAAGAAACTGTAGCCGGTATAGTAGTACCGCATGCCGGATTTATCTATTCCGGGCCTGTGGCTGGGGCGGTCTATTCGTCGATTAAATTTCCGCATACTTTCGTTTTGCTCGGTCCTAACCATACAGGCCTGGGCCCTGGAATTTCGCTGATGGATGACTGCGAATGGGAAATCCCGGTCTGCACCTTCGAAATCGACAGGAAACTGGCAGGAAAGATCATAGTCAATTCGCCTCAGGTCACACGAGACAGGCAGGCGCATATGTTTGAGCACTCACTTGAAGTGCAGCTCCCCTTTTTCTCTTACTTTTCGAATACTGTCAAGATTGTGCCTCTCTGCATGCTGTCAGCCTCTTTGTACGACTGCCTCGAACTTGCCCAGGGGATCGCCAATGCAATAAGGAGTGTGGACTATCCGGTTGTCATCGCCGCCAGTTCTGACATGAGTCATTATCTGCCCGACAAGACGGCGAGAAAGAAAGACGGCATGGCGATAGAAAAGATGCTTGAGGTCGATGCCGAAGGGCTTTATGAAACGGTCATGAAGGAGAAGATATCGATGTGCGGAATCTTGCCAGTGACCGTAATGCTTGCGGCTGCCAGGATATTGGGGGCGAATTCAGCTCGTCTTATAAAATACGCTACGTCGGGAGAAATAAGCGGCGATTATGACAGTGTCGTCGGGTATGCCGGTATTGTGGTCAGATAGAGGCAGGTTTTTCAGCCGCCGCCGTCTCCTCCTCCATTTCAGCAAAGACAAATCAAAAAAACATCGAGATGTAATGTTACAAGCGTTTGCATCCAAAGTTCCCGAGGGGTCTGGTTAATACTGCCAGCTCTTTAGTTTCAGGGTCACAAACAAGCGTGTCTCAATTAATTTCGACAGCGAGGAGTTCTACGACTAATAGTATTTTTCCTCTATACATTTGTCTGATACAATTAGAATAGTTTCAGGGCGACTCCCGACGTAATGCGGATGGATGGTGAATTATGGCTCAAGAATTTCAACATATGAGAATTGGAAGAAAGTTCTTACTCGGTTTCGGAACGATACTTGTAATAATGTCTGTTGTGGTCGCGGTTGCGGTCATGAACATGAGCGCGCTTCACGATGACCTCGTCAAGATTGTGATGGTAAACAACAAGCGACTTACCATTGCCACCGGCATGACCGCCATTGTCCGCGAAGAGGCGATTGCTGTCCGCAACTGTTTCATCCAGAGGGAGCGGACCGGGGAAATGATAAAACGGATCAATGATTACAATGCAAAATTCGATGAAGCTTTTAAGCAAGTCGAACAGATGACTTCGAGCGATGACACGAAAGGGCATGAGATCCTGTTATTGGTCAAGAAAAACTGGAGTGCGTCAAAGGCTTTAAACGAGCGCACTATTTCGCTCCTGGGCGCAGGCAGGCAGCAGGAGGCGTTTGCGACGTATGAAAAGGAATCACGGGCCGCTGTCCGTCAGGCTATCCAGGCGGCCGAGGATTTGGTGAAACATCAGCAGGCACTGAGCGAGATGCGCTATGATAGTGCGACGAGGCATTACCGGGATACGCGGGTCTTCATGATTTCTATTGGGTTTGCTGCGCTGCTTCTTGTCATTATCATAGCTATACGATTCTGACATGAAACATTTACGACATGAACAATAGTTGCCTTACTGTGTATCCTGCAATTTGTTTTACTCTCTAAAAATACTTTTCCTCAAATGTAATGCTTGCATCCCTCAACCGCTGGTAATCCATCTTTAAGCGTGCATTTGCGATATGTAAGTTTACGTTGACGGCATCCCGTGGTTCCTCTGTAGATCCAAGCATATATACCTTGGAAACAAGCTTCTTATCTTTTCCAACTCTAAAAATGTAATCCCCTGTAAGGAGGTACATGTCCATTTCGTCTTTCATATCCTCGGTAACCCCTTGAGGAACTTTCTGTGTGACAATCTGTTTTTTTAATTCAATTTCTAAATCGACATTTCCACCTTCCTTGGCAAGGGCAAGGAAATCTTCTATCCTTTTATAGTCACCTGTTTCACCAACTGTTGCCATGTCAAACTCCTTATCTTTATGTATTTAAAATATTAAAGATTAAAGCCCCGGAAACCGTCTGCTTTCCATTGACTTTTGCAAGAAAAATTCTGCTAATTCCGACAAACTGATGCTATCAGAATATGTGGTCATTGTCAATTTAATAAATTATTTAATTCCAGGCAAGCATGGATATACTTTCCTGTTTTCGGGCGGCAGCTAAGGCGATGAGACGGGAGAGACTGGCGGAGGAGAAAGGATAGATGTTGTTCGCCACAATGGTGCTCTTAATGTGAAAACAGGGTTGTTATCACACCGGATTTTATTTGGTAGAATGATTTTATGGAAAATGATGTGCTGGCAAAAGTGATATCAGTGGAGAAGGAGATACAGGGCTGTCTTGAGGGCGAAAGAGCAAAGGCCCGGGAGTGGCTTGATGAAGTAAGGAAAGAAACTGCGGAGGAATTAATAAAGGGGGAGGAGCTCATCAGAAAGGCCTTGGATGAATCCCTGAAGCAGGCCCGGGATGAGGCGATGGAAAAGGCAGAGATTCTCAGAAAGGAAACAGAAGAGTGGGCAGAGCGGCTCATGAAGCTGAGCGACGAAACCCTCAGAGAGATCATCATGCGAAGGATCAAGATGATCCTGCCGGAGTGAAGGTATGATAGTCAGGATGTCAAAGATCGAAATTGTCGGCCCCAAAGACCTCCTCCAGGAGGCTATTGTTGTCGTTAGGGAGCTTGGGATATTTCAGATAGAGCATGAAGCTGTTGGCTTTGTGGAGAAGGGGCTCCAGGAGAAAATCAGGACCTTTTACCATGATGAAAAGACGGCGCGGGAGCGGCTTCTTCTTCAGGAAGTCCTCCTTAAGATAGAAGAACTCATCTCTCTTCTTCCCAGGATTGAGGTTAGAAATAGCTATATCGAAGCGCATTCTGTAATAGATGCCGTGGCAAAGACAATTGAGCGGCATATTTCTCTCGCGCAGGATTTGCGCAGCGGGTTGGATGTCCTTCAGAAGGAGCAGACTGATCTTGGACATTACATGTTATTTCTCAACGCCCTCGCAGCGCTAGTCGACAGGACTGAGGAGGCGCCCGATCTCGATTTTATCGGCTTGACGATCCGGGAGCCCGGTATGCTGGACCATCTGAGGGAGGCCATTTCCCGCATCACGGAGTGGAAGTTCGAGTTTACAACTAATGCTGCCGATGACGGAACACTTGTCGGCCTGATAACAGTTGAAAAGGGGCTTTCCGACAAAGTGAAAAAGTCGCTAAGCGACGAGCGTGTCCCGGAGTTGAGTTTCCCGGCGTCTTTCAGCGGACTGACCTTCTCCGAAAAGGTCATTTTTGTGAAAAAGAGGATGGAAGAGATTGAAGCGGAGATTCGGAAGCTGCACGCGGATCAGCAGCGGCTGGCGGCGCAGTGGATGCCGATCTACCTCAAAGTGAGAGAATGGGTACAAGACCGATTGTCGCTTCTCACTGCAACTGCATCTGCCTATGAAACGAGAATGTGTTTTTTCATTAACGGCTGGATGCCTTCCAGGGACGTTGAAGGACTCCGTAAGAGGCTGGATGAGACATTCAAGGGCAAGGTGGTAATCGATGAAAAAGAGATAAAGGAAGAGGACCTTGATAGGGTGCCGATCGTTTTGAATAATCCGCCTTACTTCAGGCCTTTCGAGCTCTTCACCAGCCTGCTGCCTCTGCCCGCGTATACCTCATATGATCCGACGCCATATATAGGGATATTTTTCCCGGTATTTTTCGGTATGATACTAGGCGACGCAGGATATGGTCTATTGCTCATCATTATATCCCTCGTGCTTCTGAAGCGGTACAGAAAAAAGCAGATAGTCCTGGACGGCGCGAAGATACTTCTCGTTTCATCCCTGTATGCTGTTTTCTTTGGTCTGCTCTACGGAGAATTTTTCGGCGATCTCCCGCAGCGACTCTACGGCATAGAACCACCCTGCGTTGAACGGCGCACGGCTATCATACCCATGCTTTGTTTTACTGCTTCAATAGGAGTCGTTCATGTTTTTCTGGGCCTTTTCCTCGGAGCGCTCACCTCGCTAAGAAGAAAAGAAAAGAGGGAGGCGGTTTACAAGCTTGTCAGCATCATAATTATTCTTTGCATCATTGCGGTCGTTGCCTCGATCTCCGGGCTTTTCCCTTATGTGCTTGCACGGCCGGTCATTATTGCGATACTCGTTCTCACTCCTCTTCTTCTTTTCGCAGGAGGACTGTTGGCTCCCCTGGAGCTGCTTAAGAGCATCGGCAATATAATATCCTACGTCAGAATCATGGCTATTGGACTTACCTCAGTCCTCCTCGCCTTCGTAGCAAACCGTCTGGGCGGCCTGACTGGAGATATCGTGACAGGCGCAGCAGTGGCCGGGCTGCTTCACTTTCTGAATATAATCCTCGGGGTTTTTTCCCCGACCATACATTCACTAAGACTCCATTATGTGGAGTTTTTCAGTAAATTCGTTGTTCAGGGCGGCAGAAGGTTTGAGCCTTTAAGAAAATAATAAACTGAAGGAGGGAGAGATGGAAAGGATACTAATTGCGTTTGCAGCAGCACTGGCGATAGGTCTTACAGCGGTCGCCACTGCATGGGCCCAGTCCAGAATAGGCGCCGCAGGCTCCGGGACGCTCGCAGAAAAGCCCGAACTAAGCGGAACGATTGTTATTCTCCTGGC
Source organism: Candidatus Sulfobium mesophilum (assembly GCA_037916395.1). Taxonomy (GTDB): domain Bacteria; phylum Nitrospirota; class Thermodesulfovibrionia; order Thermodesulfovibrionales; family UBA6898; genus Sulfobium; species Sulfobium mesophilum_A. The sequence goes on along the minus strand of JBAIXS010000180.1, from coordinate 7,489 downwards.
CATTCCGGAGACGATGGTGATCCTTGGTTTTGTCGTTGCGACGATGATACTTTTCACAGGGAAGTAAGATGGGCTGCGACGAGCTGATAGAGTCACTCCGCAAAGAGGCCGATGCGAAAATCCGTCAGATCTGGAAAGAGGCGGAGGAGGAAGCCGGCGTTATCAGAGCGGACCTCTCTCGCGGGCTTGAAGCGATGAAGCAGGAAGGCCCTTACGGACAGCCGTTAAAGAATGATGTGGTGAATATTCTGCTGGAGGCCGAGAGCAGGGCGAGAATAATAAAGCTCGAATATGAAGACAGGTTCTCAGCGAGGCTCTATTCCCTTGCCGCATCTTGTCTGGGTTTTCTGAGAGATGAGAACTACGCGGAAATTTTCGGCAGACTCACCCTTGATCTCCCTTCTTACGAATGGGGAAAAGTGACTGTAAATCCGCGTGACTCGGGTCTTGCGAAAGAATATTACCCGGAAGCTGAGATCGCTGCTGACAGCGATATCGCAGGGGGCATGGCCGTAGAGAACAAAGGAGGCGATGTTAAAGTCATTAACACTTTTGAAAAGAGACTTGAAAGGTCATGGCCTCAGATGCTTCCGGACCTGCTTGGCGACATACGCAGGGAGACAATGGACAATGGAACTCCTCGATAGAGTAAAAGACACGGGGCTGCCGATGGACTACCTCCTTTCGAGGATAAGGGGAAAGCGGGCCGGTCTTGTATCAGACTGGAACAATCTGTTGTTCAGTGCCAACTCCCTCGAATATCTTACGGCGTCGCCTTATAAAGGCTTTATAAAGACGACGTCGCCGGAAGGGCTCTTGCGGGATCTGATGAAGGAATACCGCTGGGTCTACCTCAGATTAAACAGAGCGCTCCTTGGGATATTCACGCCATTTTTTCTTTATTCCGAACTCCGCACGATCTTCATCTGCCTCAGGCATATTAAAGGCGGGACAGCATCGAGAACTGGTGAAGTCCTCTTCGCAAGTCTTCTGTCGGCGGAGATGAAGGGGATTTTGAAAAAGGGCACGGATGTTTCATCGACCGTTGAAGATATTGAAAAAGCCTTTTTGGACCTGTCGGATACGTTCAGGGGAATTGCCGGTGTTTTTGACCGTGAAGGATTGAGCGGTTTTGAACGGGAGTTGACCGTAAGATACCTGAAAATGGCTGCGGGAGGCAGATTCCATCCGCTCGTAAAAAATTTCTTTGTCCATATTATCGATGCGAGGAATATTCTCTCTCTTTATAAATTTATCAGGCTGCACCCGGCGAGTGCTCCGGCTTTCATTCCATCGGGCAGCATCAGTGAATCGGCCTTTACGGAAATCATCGCAGAAGACGATAGCATGCGGCTATATAAGCTCGCAGGGATGAAAGGCGACGCTCCGGCACATTCGACTGTTGAGGCATCCGTTTATAAAAATGTTACGCTTTTTCTGAGAAATGCCGGTAGAGACCCGCTTGGAGTAGGAACTGTCCTCGATTATCTCTGGAGATGTTCGGTGGAAGCTATGAACCTCAGAGTTCTTTCATACGGGGGGGACATCCCTAAGGAGACCCTGAAAATGGAGCTGGTTTATTGAAAAAAATCGCTTTCTTAACACCAGTCGATGCAGAATTCGGTTTCGGGCTTACAGGGCTGTCCCAGTATGCCGTCAAAGCGGAAGACACCGAGGACAGGATGAAAAAATTAATGTCTGAGTCAGATACAGGGCTTATTGTGATTGACGAGAGGATGATCAGGGAGATGGATGAAGCGAAAATGAGGGATGCAGAAGAACGGTGGAGCGGGATCCTTCTCGTACTTCCCTCACCCATAAAACCGGTTGCCGAGGTCGAGGACTACGCGGTGCGGCTCATTAGAAGGGCAATCGGCTACCACGTTAGGCTGAAGATATGACCGGCAGGATTCTCGGGATATCAGGGCCTACCGTCAGCATCGGCGTCTGCGGACTTAAGCTCTATGAGCGTGTTTATGTGGGTCACGCAATGCTCACCGGCGAGGTGGTGAGGCTGGAACATGACAGATCTGTTATCCAGGTCTACGAAGATACCCGGGGACTGGCAGTCGGTGAACCGGTGAAGGGCGTGGGACATCCCCTTACGGTCAGACTCGGCCCCGGCCTCCTGTCGGGCATGTTCGATGGTCTTCAGCGGCCGCTAAGGAGGCTAAGACAGGAGATGGGCCCATTCATTACGAGTGGCAGTGAAGTCTCGGGCCTGGACTATCGGGAAAAATGGGATTTTGCACCTGCAATTAAAGCGGGAGACGAGGTCATGCATGGAGGGGTCCTTGGTTCTGTCAAAGAAGGCTCTCTGAGTCATTATCTCATCTGCGGAGCAGACAGTGGGGGACTGGTCAGGGAGATCAGCGGCAGGGAATTCAGGCTCGATGAGCCAATTGGGGAATACGACAACGGAAGAATGATATATGGATGGCAGGAATGGCCTGTGAGGAATCCGCGGCCATACCGGAAAAAGATCCCTCCTGCGGGACCTCTCGTGACAGGGCAGAGGAGCATAGATTTTCTGTTTCCGATAGCAAAAGGAGGGACGGCAATTTTCCCCGGCGGCTTTGGTACGGGCAAAACGATTCTGGAACAGGCGATAGCAAAGTTTGCTGACGTGGATGTGGTTGTCTATGTGGGGTGCGGCGAGCGCGGAAACGAGATGGCAGAGATGATCGAGGAATTCGAAAACCTCAAAGACCCGTGGACCGGGAAACAGCTCATGGAGAGAACCATACTTGTGGTGAATACCTCTAATATGCCGGTGGCAGCGCGCGAGGCGTCTATTTACACGGCAGTCGCCATGGCGGAATACTATCGCGACATGGGATATCATGTGCTTTTCCTTGCCGACAGTCTTTCCAGGTGGGCCGAAGCCTTAAGAGAAATATCCTCCTCCCTGCAGGAGATGCCGGGAGAAGAAGGATATCCGACTTATCTCGCATCCAGGCTTTCAGGCTTTTTTGAAAGGGCCGGAATGGTGGAGACCCTCGGGGGCAAGATTGGCTCCCTTACCATGATTCTATCCGTTTCACCACCCGGGGGAGACTTTACCGAGCCCGTCACTCAGGCGTGCCTGAGAACAGCAGGTGTGTTTCTGATGCTTGATACCGGACTTGCCCACAGGAGACATTATCCAGCCATCAACTGGTTCCAAAGTTACTCGCTTTATGCGGAGGAGCTTGGAGGATATTTCAGGGAGAAAGTCTCTGCCGAGTGGCAGACCCTTCATCGTCGTTGCAGGGAGGTTCTTCAAAAAGAGGAAGTACTCAGGGAGGTATTCGAGATTGTCGGCGCTGAAGGGCTGCAGGACGCAGACAGGCTTCTGATGTTTATTGCCGAAAAAATAAGAACTAAATTTCTTGCGCAAAACGCATATAGTGACGACGCATTTTCTTCTCCTGAAAAAATGTTTTCCCTTATCCGCGATATATTTGAATTTTATGACCGTGCGAGCGAAAAGATTCTCCAGGGGACAACGCTTGAAGATGTATTGAAGTCGGGAGCGGGCCCGTGAGACTATCCGAGCATGTGTACCACAGCATCTCTTCCGTTGCCGGCCCGCTTCTTTTTGTGCAGAGGGTCTTTGACGCCAAAATAGGAGAGGTGGTTCGTGTAGTCTCGCCTGACGGATCACGGATGGATGGTGAGGTTCTCGAGATTAATGGCGACACCGTATTGATCGAAGTCTTCGGAGAGACAAGGGGCCTGGACATCGGCATGACGTCGGTTATATTTACGGACTCTGTCAGAAAGGTCCCTCTGTCACAGGACATCGTGGGCAGGATATTTGGGGGGTCCTTTAACCCGGTTGATGGCATGCCGATGTTTATCCCGGAGAAATGGACATCCATCACGGGAGCACCCATGAACCCGTCGGCGCGCGCAAGACCAGAGGAGTTCATCGAAACCGGTTTTTCGGTGATTGACGGCCTGAACACTCTGGTGAAGGGGCAGAAACTGCCTGTTTTCTCATGCTCCGGCCTGCCGTCGAAGGAAGTGGTCGCCGATGTGCTGAAGAACTCAAGGTTGACGGTAAAAAGGGAATCATTCATAGTCGTCTTTGCCGCCCTCGGCCTGACCTTTCACGAATACTCTTATTACATGAAGGTGCTTGAGGAGATGAAGACCGGTTTTGTGGCATTCATTAACAGTGCCGATGAGCCGGTTATGGAGAGGCTTCTTGCCCCGAGGTTTGCATTGACTACCGCTGAATACCTCGCTTTTGAAAAGGGCATGGACGTTCTGGTGATCATCACTGACATGACAAATTACTGTGATGCCCTGAGAGAAATTTCCACTGCCAGGGAAGAGCTGCCGGGCAGGAGAGGTTATCCGGGCTACATGTACTCGGACCTCGCGTCGCTGTACGAAAGGGCAGGCCGTGTGAGAGGCTCGGAAGGTTCGGTGACTCTGCTGCCGGTGCTTACAATGCCCGAAGACGATATAACTCATCCGATCCCCGATCTCACCGGGTATATCACCGAAGGCCAGATTGTTCTCAGCAGAGAACTTCATCGGATGGGTGTTTTTCCGCCTGTTGACGTGCTTCCCAGCCTGTCAAGACTCATGCAGAAGGGAATCGGCAAAGGCCGCACGAGGGATGACCACAGACAGATATCCAATAACCTGTATAAATATTACGCCAGAGGGAGGGACGTCAGAAGGCTAGAGGCAATAGTGGGAAGAGAAGGGATGACGGAGCAGGACCGAAAGATGCTCGATTTCGCTGAGTCGTTCGAAAAAGAGTTCGTAAATCAGGGCTCAGGCAGGAGGACAATCGCTGAGACCCTCGATACAGGAATCGGCCTCATGAGGCGGTTTTCACTTGAGATATCATGATACATCCCACGAGGACAAACCTTCTTCTTTTAAGGGAAAAAGCTCTGTCGGTCGTCAACAGCATACGGATACTGAAGGCAAGGAAGCAGGCCCTGACAAGGGAGTTTCTTGAGACAACCAGGCCCTTTCTAAGGTCGAGGGAGGAGATAAGGGCGCGATATGGAAAGGCGCTTGCCGGCCTCGCCATGAGTGCAGGGCATGAAGGAAAAGAGTGTATTGAATCCATAGCATCAGCGACATCAAGGAATTTCAGGATCGATATTACTGAAAAAAGCATTTGGGGGCTTAAGTACAAAGAGGTGGGCACGCATGATATTCCCGTGCGCAGTCCTGAGGAGAGGGGATACGACTATTTGTCCACCACTCCTCACCTTGAGGAATGCGTAGGGGAGTTCGAAAAGATTCTGGAGTCGCTGATCGGCATGGCGGCTTTTGAGGGAAAACTGAAGAGACTCGGTGATGAAATACTTAAAACAAGCAGGAGGGTCAGGGTCCTTGAAGAAAGGGTGCTGCCCGGACTGAATGCCCAGCTTAGGGCAATTGCGCAGCACATAGGAGAACGGGAGAGAGAGGCTTACTGCAGGCTAAAGCGCTTCAAGGACAGAAAATCCGAGAGAGATAAAATCGGAGCGGAGGATCTCGTGGAATGAAGAGAATGTTTATGAAGATGCACGGAGTGCTCTGTCATATGTCAGGAGGATAATTCTAATGGGCAAACGCAAAGGGTTGTATCTGGTGAAGACTTACACATGGTACGTTGAGAGGATGGTGTGGCTGGTGGCCGGCACAGACGTATTGGCCAGTTCGATCCTAAGCTACGTTCATAATCCCAATTGGACTTTTTCAATCCTCTTTGTGGGTCTCTGCTCTGTCATGGTTGCACTGACCGGCTTCTGTGTAGTTGGCAACATCCTTTGCCTGTTTGGCTTCAGGCCTATGATACCAGTAAAGGCGGAGTCCGGCGGAAGGTGGCGCAGGTCTTTATATTTTATGCAGACCGACAGGTGGTTTCTTGAAAGGTATATTTATATGTTCGTAGGCGTGAATCTTTCCCTTAGTTCCATGCTCGCCAGGTGCTATACCCCCAGGTGGCTATTCTTTACGGGTTTTGTCGGGACGGCAACGATCGCGTTTGCCTTCACCGGTTTTTGCATTATGGCAAATCTTCTTTACAGACTCGGCGCCGAGCCGAGGCTTTGCAGATACATTTAGAAATGGATAAGGACTACCCCGGTTGAGAAGCGCCATTATGTTGATTAGTTGATGGCTGCCGTGATAAATTTTAATAATGAGTAATAAGGAGATATGGTTCTTCCTCTTTTTTTTCGGGGTGCTTCTTTTTAACTGGCCTTTACTTGAAGTCTTTGACCTTTCCCTTCCTTACTACCTGTTTGTTATCTGGGGTGTCTTTATTATCACTGTCTTCGTTGTCATAAAAAAAATGAATAAACAGAGCGGCTGGCGTGTTTAAGGGCTCGCTCCTTTTTGTTTTCATACTTGGGTATCTGAGCCTTCTGTTTCTGATTGCCTATTATGCCGATAGAAGGGAGAAGACCGGTAGAAGCATAGTCTCCAATCCCTATGTGTATGCGCTTTCAATGGCGGTATATTGCACTTCGTGGACCTTTTATGGAAGTGTGGGCAAGGCGGCTACATCAGGACTGTCTTTTCTAACTATTTATCTTGGACCTACCCTCATGGCCTCCTTGTGGCTGGTAATTCTAAGGAAGATCATCATAATATCGAAGGAAAACAGGATTACTACGATAGCAGACTTTATCGGCTCCCGCTATGGCAATTCGATTTTTCTTTCGGCGCTTGTAGCCATTGTTGCGGTTGTCGGCATCACGCCTTATCTTGGGCTGCAGATCAAGGCTATTATCAAGACATTCACTATACTGGCGGGCGAGACTAAAGGGAGCGCCGAGGCAGGATGGGTCATAACGCTGATACTTGGCATTTTCGCCATAATTTTCGGGGCGAGAAGACTGGACTCCTCGGAACGGCATGAAGGACTCATTTTTGCGATAGCCTTTGAGTCCATAGTTAAACTTCTGGCCTTCCTGGTTGTCGGCGTCTTTGTGACTTACGGCATGTTCGGGGGGTTCTCTGATATTTTTGCGAGAATACAGGATTCGCAATACAGCGAACTGCTTTATCTCGGCAGCGCAGTGAGTTATAAGGAATGGGGTTCACTGCTTTTTCTTTCGATGATGGCGATAATGTTTCTTCCGAGGCAGTTCCACGTCGCTGTCGTAGAGAATTCTGACGTTTCTCATGTTCCTAAGGCCATGTGGTTATTTCCTCTGTATCTGTTTCTCATTAATATTTTTGTGATTCCCGTGGCATTCGGCGGCCTTCTTCTTGGCGGCGGGCAGGCGGATGCCGATAATTTCGTTCTGACTATTCCCCTTGGACAAAACGCCTACCCAATAGCCCTCATAGCCTTTATAGGGGGGTTTTCCGCCGCCACCGGCATGGTGATAGTGGAATCACTCGCTCTGAGCACCATGGTGATGAATAACCTGGTGATGCCTGCCATTTACCGGTTCAATGAGATGAGGGGATTTCCGGCGATAATCCTGAACCTGAAAAGGGTCATAATCCTCGTCTGCGTCTTTCTTGGCTATTTCTTTGC
>JBAIXS010000179.1:0-2643 GCA_037916395.1 Candidatus Sulfobium mesophilum | reverse complement strand
ATAAACCTGGCATCGGTCATGAGCTGATCCGGTTTTTCAAGCGCCTGCTGGATTCTCTGCTGGTCCAGGAGATAGGTTGACTCGCCGGTCCTTTTCCCGAAGGCAGAAGCGGCCGGAGCCCCGGATTTCACCTCTTTGATATCAGTGATGTCTGAGAAGGGGATCTTGATGTCTCTGCCGTTTGCCAGTATCAATACGCTGTCTTTGTCGACCTCTTTCAGCGTTCCCATGCCGAACACCTTATCGCCTGTCTTAAAAATGTCCTGCTTGCCGGTCTTGTCCAGAAATATAGCGTAGCTCCTGTCTTTTTTGCCCGCTATCGTGCCGATCAAGGCCAGATCGGATGGGGAAATTGAAGACCCCTGCGAAGCCGTAAGGAGTTTGAGTTCCCCCGCAGGAAAACCGAATGGATTGTTTTTCATCAGCGCGGCATAATCAAGAAACTGCCGAACCGTCTGGTTTGATGACCTCTTCTCTGGCCTTGCCGATACACCCTTTGTTGAGAGAGTAAGAGAAAGGAGATCCCTTGCAAACAACAGGATCGCCAGAACGAGGAGAACGCCTATTATGGCATTGATCGCCTGAATGGCACTTTTGTTCTTTAGGACGCGGTCGAGGCCTTGCAGGTCCATCGCTTTCAAAAATAACAAAAATAACGGGAGTTGTCAAAAATACATCTGTTATCTTGACAGTCCCCATGTCATGTGATAATTTGTGTTCAAAAATTCTTTGTGCTTAAAGATTAGGGCGTGAGCAGCAGATTAAAGGAGGAGGGGTGCAGGGCGCTGTCTAAATGAGGCTGAAGTCCATAATCAAAATGGGCGACACTAGGAGAACCCACAATAAGAAAAGGAGGTGTAGAGAATGAAGATTTTAAAGGTATTGGCCTTATTCCTGGTAGCTACCGTAATGACATTTTCCTCCGCTTTTGCGGCGGGAGATGCCAAAAGAGGCAAGGCCCTTTTCAATGATACGAAACTTGCAGGAGGAACAACCGGAAAGAGCTGTAATTCCTGCCATCCCGGCGGAAAGGGTCTTGAGAATGCAGGCGACCGGAAAGAATGGACAATGATGGGGAAAAAGTACAAGACCCTCGAGGCCGTCATCAATTGGGATATTGAAGAGGCCCTCCACGGCAAGGCGCTCGATCCGAAATCCGCTGATATGGCTGACCTGGTTGCCTATATCAAATCGCTGAAAAAGGATTAGGCATTCATTGGGTCAGAGAGAAAAGATTTCGAAAGTTTCCAGTCGGAGATGATTGTGTTGCTCGGATTTATATGCTGATGCGTTTATGCCGTATGATTTCAAAGAAATATTTTGCCGAAAAGAGGAGGTAGATGCGCTATGAATATGTCTCGAATGGCAACGGCGTGACGGCTTCTCTGCTTATCAGCAGTTAAACATTCATCGGGATTCGAAAGGAGGGCTAAATGCGGTGTATCTTGCGAAAGTTTTTCATTGTTTTTGTCGTTTTTTTGACTTTTCTTCTTGTCTCAGCCTCAGTTTACGCAGACCCGTTAAAATTTTCATCGTCAACTCAATTCCTGTGGGGCGATGATGAACTCGGGCAAAGCCAGGCGATTATTTCGCAATATTTGAGACTGAGTTTTACACCGGAAGGCAAGCCATACTCTATTTGGGGATATGGTAGGTTATGGAAGGATTTAGGCAGTCCGGAAGTCCGGGATAATGATTTCCTGGGAAGACTATATTACCTTTATCTGGATTACGCCATTACCCCCGATATCTCGACCAGGATAGGAAGGCAGTTCACTAATTTTTCGGCCGGCACATCGATTGTGGACGGCATCAGCGTGGATGTGCGTAAAATAGGACCCGTGGGATTAACGGTAACCGGTGGCAGGGAAGTAGTCTTTTCACTGGATTCAGAATATAGCGCCAGCGGTAAATATTTCGCCGGCGTCGATCTCCATCTCGACAGCGTTAAGAACCTCCAGCTGGGAATGAGCTACGTAAGAAGATCAGACGACTGGGACCTGGCCAGGGAAGAACTTGCTGTGGACTTCAGGTATTTCTTCAAGATCCTGAGCCCTTATGCAACGCTTAAATATGACTTGATTTCAAGGGTTTTTGACGAAGCGACTGCTGGGATTGACTTTTTCCCGACGAGCAATCTCATGATAAAAGCAGAGTTCTATCATTCCTACCCCACGTTCGATACCATGGACATCTACAGCGTCTTTGCGGTGGATAAATTCCAGGAGTATTTGATAAGGTTTGAGTATGCCCTTGCGCAGCCTGTTACATTAATCGCCGGATACAGCAGGCAGACGTACGAGGAAGGCGCAAATGCAGATGTCTTCACTGTGGGTGCAAAGGTATATCCGAGTGACGACCTTTCTTTGTACGCTGCATATGATTACCGGCACGGCTACACCGGTTATAATGGTTTTAATCAGCAAATAAACGGCCAACTTTCAGGCTTTGAGTTTAACGCCGATTATAAATTCAAGAAGAACCTGATAATTTCCGCCGGTGTACAATATGACAGCTATAACAGACCTGAAAACGTCAGCGATACCAATTTCGCCCAGCGTTATTGGATCGGCGGCCGCTGGCTGGCAACCAAAGATATGGCCGTCAGCCTGAGGCTTGAAGAAGATGCCGGTGAAAACTTCA
>JBAIXS010000178.1:0-2384 GCA_037916395.1 Candidatus Sulfobium mesophilum | reverse complement strand
CCTGATGTACTTAGGATAAGGATAGCGATTACAAACCTCGTGCCGACAAAGGCAGGGTGGAGCGTTGTAACGCTCGCAGTCCCCTTTGCGACTATTCCTGACCTTGCATCGGGTGCTGCAACGAAGGGCGGAGCAGGCAGCGCGCCATACCTGGGGCACACGTCCATAGAGGGTGAAGCACTCGACAGCGTTACCCTTGAGCAAATGTACGCTTACGTGGAAGACCGCTATCCCAAGAAGTATGACGTTGACCTGAGCGAGGGCGCAGGCAAAGCGGTCAGCAAGGGGTATGGGCAGTATTTCAAGTCCTACAAGGCCTGGGCCTATACCCAGGAAGCCTTTGACTACTGGGCGAAGAGACTCCGTGACCGGCTGGATGTGATCAGTGGTAAGAAGCCCATGGCAAAAAAGTAAGATGAGGGAAAAAAGGCACTTGATATGAAATGGAAAAAAATTCTTCTCCTGCTGGGCATAGCTCTTGGAGCACTCTATCTTTTGCTCTCTATCCCAGTTACTGATACTGTCCGGGCAAAAGGCGCAGGTAAAAAGTCATTTGCCTGGAACCAGGATGAAGCGTGGAGAGCGCTCGAGGCCAAATTCCGGCAGACGCGCTCATCCGGGTGTCCAAATGCCTCGCAGGAGATCAGAGAGCGGCTGCTTGAGGGAGACAAGCAGCTTGCTGCCATGGCAGTCAGGCAGTTTGGACCGGCTGACACTTTTTTTGATGGAGTCGAAGCGAACCTGTTTCAGCTGGGACCTTTGATGGCGGCCTGTCCCGACAGTGCCGGGGAGTATGCCAAACTGGTAACCTCGTTGAGAGCGGCGGTTAAGGTGCAATCAAGGCAATGGGATGTCCGCGAGCAGGCAGTGCGGGACCGGCTTTACCGCCTTCTTTACGGGGGCAGAACCGCCCTTGAGGAGGTTATGCTGCAGGCGCCTGAAGAGGCCATGCCGGCAATTATGATCGGCACGGACGAGCCTTCCCGGACCCCGGCGTTTCAGCGGCCGGGAGGCATTGTATTTCATAGCGGAGATATCCTGGTATCGCGGGGAGGCGCGCCGACGTCTGCGCTGATTGCGCGTGGAAACGACTATCCGGGAAACTTTTCGCATATTGCGCTTCTTTATGTTGACGAAGCGACTCACACACCGAGCATTATTGAGGCGCATATCGAGCGGGGTGTTGTCATATCATCATTGGACGAATATATCAAGGATAAGAAGCTTCGCATAATGGTCCTTCGTCTCAGAGCTGATCATCCTTTGCTGATAAAAGACCCGTTCCTGCCACACCGTGCTGCAAAGATGGCCTTTGATGAGGTCAAAACGCGTCATATCCCTTATGATTTCGAGATGAACTTTAATGAACCGTCCAAGCAATTTTGTTCAGAAGTGGCGTCCAATGCCTATAGTTCAATGGGTGTGACGCTCTGGAATATCATCACGACAATGTCCTCGCCCGGTCTTGTTAACTGGCTGTCTGATTTTGGAGTCAGAAATTTTGTGACGCAGGCTCCGGCTGACCTGGAGTATGATCCCCAACTTGTGGTCGTGGCTGAGTGGAGAGACCGGGAAGCCCTCTGGAAGGCTCAAGTGGATAACGCGATCATAGATTCTCTGCTCGAAGGCGCCGACCAGGGCGATCGTCTGACATATGATTGGTATCTCCTGGCGCCGGCCCGGCTTGCGAAGGCATATAGCATGCTACTGAACCTCTTCGGCAAGGTAGGACCCGTGCCTGAGGGAATGGACTCAGCGACAGCGCTCAGAAGCATGGCTCTCGATAAAAGGCACGAGCGGCTCAAAAAGGCGGTGCTGGCAAGGGCCGATGCGTTTGAGAAGAATAACGGGTATCGTCCCCCTTATTGGGAGCTGGTGAAGATCGCCCGGGAGGCCCGTGGCATACAGCAGTAGTGCAATTATCAGGAATATGTAAGATAATTGAAACTGCATGCTGGGCAATATCCTATGCCATGCAAAATAGGAGGAATGAAGCCTGTGAATACGCCGGGAACATTACTGCGTCAGTTCCGGATGGCCCTTTTCTCTTTCCTGATTTTTATGTCTTTCTGCGGTCAATTCTCGCCTGCCTCCGGTGACGACCTCACAGCCTCCGCACGCCCGAAGATCGGCGTTGTATTCGGCGGCGGAGGCGCCAAGGGAGCGGCACATATTGGGGTGCTGAAGGTGCTTGAGGAACAGAAGATCCCCGTCGATTATATAGCCGGTACCAGCATGGGCGCGATTGTCGGCGCATTGTATGCCTCAGGTCTTTCTGCCTCTGAACTCGAAAAGGTGATAACCGCAATAGACTGGAAGGATGTTTTTTCTGGTGAGCCGGACCGTCGTGACATCGACTACCGACGGAAGAGGGAAGATTACGA
>JBAIXS010000177.1:0-4889 GCA_037916395.1 Candidatus Sulfobium mesophilum | reverse complement strand
AGCGGTCTTGAGAATATCACACATACTGACGATACCTATGACATCCGCCTTTTCGTTGACTACCGGAATACCGGGACAACCGCTTGCCATCATTTTATGCACGACTTCCCGCCCTGATGATTCTTTTTTAACGGCTGTTCTCTTGCACATTATATACTTTGCACGTATCATTTTTTTCTGCTCCTTTCGAACGTTATTGTTTTCAAGATTATTTCTTCTCAATGGGTTAATTATATAAAACTGCTGTCCCATTGTCAATCAATTGCGAAACCATGCATCCATAGGACTGCCCATTTTGTGTCGTGAGAAATGCCATTTTTATTCGAGGCAGGCCGGGCTATGCGGGCCTCGGCCTAGCCGCATACCGAGTCTGAAATACGGGCGTCTGCACCGTCCCCCGGTCTGTATCTTTCGGCAGGTCCTTCAGGTTAGGAAGTCTCAAACCGTGAGTCTTGACAGCCAGCATAAACTGCGGTGACATTTCCATTTCCAAGAGTCAAAAACGGCTTGAGTCAGATTCAAAATTTTTGACTTATAATTTAAATGTATGGCAGATATACACCAAAAGATACTAAAAAAGACACATATTTATCTCATCATTATTCTCGTGGTCGCATCCATTTCTACACTGCTTAGCACTCTCATAATCTACAAGAATTCACTTAGGGCGTCGGAAGAATCTCTTAAACTGCAGGCGTTAGGAATAGCAGCGAGTCTGGAACCTTCCTTACAGGGCACACATCTGGAAGAAAATATCTTCAGGAAGATCATCACTGAAGACTCATGGGAGGGAATTGCATTCATTGCACTTTACGACAAAAACGGCCTGACACTCCTTCACTCAAATGAAAATCTCATCGGACGCCGCATTGCTTCTCCGGAAATCAGAATGTCAGCTGACCAGGGGACTATGACCGCTGGCCGCATGACCCTTGCCACCGGAGAGGAAGTTTTCGTTCTTAATTATCCGATACATGCAGTGGATTCGCTAAAAGTTCTGAGAATTGCTCTTCATACTTATCCCGCGCAGCTCATCATACGCAGTGCAAAACTTCAGGCAGCAAGCATCTCATTAACTGTCCTTATCCTCTGGATCATGGGATACTTCTTCATCAGGGCAGTGAGACGATCCGAGAAACTTTCATCGGTGATGGCAGAAAAGGAGCGTCTTGCCGTAGTGGGAGAGATGGCGGCGGTGCTAGCGCATGAAATCAGGAATCCCCTCGGAAGTATCAAGGGTTTTGCCCAGTATCTTTTTGAGAAAGGCTCGGAAGATAAAGCGGACCTTGGAATTATTATCGAGGAAGCGGGAAGGCTGGAACGATTGACCGAAGACCTTCTCTTGTATGCCAGACCTTCAGAAGTCAGGGTTGAAACGTTCAACCTCTCCGATCCGATAGATGAAGTGATGAAGTTATTAGCGGAGTCTGATCGGGCAAAACAGATGTCTCGAAATATCAAAGCGGAATTACCCGGAGACATAACAGTGGTCTCAGATAAGGAAAAGTTGAAGCAGATACTGTCAAATCTTCTTCAGAATGCCGCTGAAGCGATTGATGCACAAGGCCATGTGCAACTCGGCGCAAGGCGGACAGGTGATAAAATCATTATAATAGTCAGCGACGACGGGTGCGGCATGGACGCAGAAATCAAGGCCAGGGCTTTCAGCTCATTTTTCACTACGAAGGCGAAGGGTACCGGCCTGGGGCTCACGATAGTCGACAAACTTACACAGGCACTGGGAGGAAGAATCGAACTTCAGAGCGAACCAGCCAGGGGAACTGTCGTCACTATAACGCTTCCGGCAGTTCTGCAGACGGTGAATCATGAATAAAGAAAATTTCAGGATACTTATCGTCGACGATGAGAAATCTTTTCTTCTCCTCATGAGAAAGATACTCGAGGACGAGGGATATACAGTGAAAGGGCTTACCGATCCCGAAGAGGCGCTGACGGCGCTGGATGCGTTCGAACCCAGTCTCGTCATCTCAGATCTAAAAATGCCAAAGATGGACGGCATCAAATTCATGGACGAGGTGAAACGAAGAAGGCAGATCGATTTCATAATGATCACCGCCTTCGCTACCGTCGAGACCGCGATTGAGGCCATGAAAAAAGGAGCCGAAGATTATATTACAAAACCACTGAAAGACCCTGATCAATTAAGGATAGCAGTAGCTAAAGTCTTCGATCGCCAGACGCTGCTCGATGAGAATGCTTTGCTGAAGTCGGCTCTCTTTGCAGATATTCCGGCCTTTGAAATAGTCTTCGCCGGGATGGAAAACATTCTGAGAGAATTGAAGGATGTTGCCCCGACCGACGCTACGGTTATGCTTTACGGGGAGACCGGGACCGGTAAGACGCTGGTGGCCAAAATTCTTCATCGCCTAAGCGGGAGAAAAGGTCCTTTTGTGGATATTAACTGTGCTGCGATTCCCGAAAATCTGCTCGAGTCCGAACTTTTCGGCTACGAAAAGGGTGCGTTTACCGGGGCCTTATCACAGAAGAAGGGCAAATTCGAACTTGCCAATGACGGCTCCATCTTGCTTGATGAGGTATCAGAGATGAGTCTGACCTTGCAGGCGAAGCTCCTGAAGGTGCTGCAGGAAAGGACCTTTGAACGAATCGGCTCTCTCAATACCCTTAAAACAAGCGCAAGAATAATCGCGGCCACGAACAGGAACCTTAAAGAGATGGTTAAGGAGGGAAAGTTCAGGGAAGATCTCTTTTATCGGCTCAATGTATTCCCGGTTTCAATTCCCCCGCTTAGGGAGCGCGGGGAGCATCTGGAAAAAATTACAACTTATCTCATTAGCGTCATCGCTCAGAGGTTTGGCAGAGAGCCGAAGGTCATCCCCGCCGGAGTCTTTCAGAATATGAGAGAATATCCATGGCCAGGCAACATACGGGAACTCGAAAATGTTCTCGAACGCGCTATTATTGTAAGTAAAGGGACGGAACTGCATATCCCTGACATGGGTGATATTTCCGGGTCCGGTCGCCTCAAAAAGAGCGTCGGCGAATTGAAAGCCATCGAAAAGGAGGCGATAAGAAATGCACTCTCTCAAACAGGCGGGAACAGGACGATGGCAGCAAAGATGCTGGGAATATCAGTTCGATCTCTTCAATATAAAATAAAGGAATACGAGATAAAATAGCAGGAATTCCCGCTCCCTCTTTAGCATTCATTCAGAATTCAGGGTCTCGGCAGACGCTGTGCAAAAGCACGCAAAAATTGCATTGCCCCACCTGCAATATTTGCATATAAGTTAAGTGGGCATTATATAGAACAATTATAAAACAATCACTTTACCCTGGCATACTCGTTGCTTCTGTCGAGATGAAATCACTAATGAGGAGGTGAGAGACATGAAGAAGTATTTAATGGTGAGCACAGTAATTGCCTTCGTTGTCTTGGCGGTGACAGGAGCGCTTGCGTTTGGCCCGGGAAGCGGCATGGGTAGAGGCGCTTGTTATGGGACCTGCGCAATGGCGGGGAACACTGCAACGCCTGAGCAGTCGCAAAACTTTGCCAAATTCCAGAGCAGCATTCTGCCTCTTAAACAGAATATGCTTCGGCTGAAGACGGAACTTGTGACCCTTCGCTCACAAACGCCAACAGACTGGGACGCCGTTTCGGCAAAGCAAAAAGAGATAATCGATCTCAGGACAGAGATTCAGAAAAAGGCTGCTGAAAGCGGTTTTGTTGGCTCAGGATGCGGCATGTGTTGTAACGGCAAGGGCCGCATGGGCAGAATGGGACTTTAAGTGGTAGTATGGATTGAGGACACGGGAAGATTTTCTCAGTGTCCTCTCTCTGTTGAGGCAATCAATATTGAATGAGAAGGGAGAAAATGACGTATCATTAAGATAGTATGAATAATTATCTGAAAAGTGGTTTGCTGGCATCTTTGTTCATACTTCTCATTTTTTCATCTGCCTTTGCGGAAAAGGAGATTACCGAAGGATACGATGAAAATACCGAAGTAACGGTTAGTGGCACGATCAAAGTCGTCTTGCAAGAGACGAGAGGTCCGAGAATCTTTATTTTGCAATCGGCAAATAGAGATTATAAGGTGGTAACCGCGCCTTGGTGGTACATTTCCCAGGAAGGGATTAGATTCGAGATTGGAGCAGACTTCGAAGTAACCGGGTCAAAATACATCGCCCCAGACGGAGTTCCATATATTATTGCAAGCCGTCTCAAGAATCTCTCTACCGGGAAGATAACGCCGCTCAGGGATTCTGCCGGAATGCCTCTTTGGAGAGGACGCATGATGAGGAGAGGCTCCGGCTCAGGGAGTTAAGACCTCGCGCAGGAATCCTGTTGATACGTAAATCAAATCCTTGTCTGCGTTTGCAGATGTTATCAGTACTAGTTTCCAGTGTATGGGGTTTAGGACATTCTGCAGACCCTCCTCAATTAATAGAGAGCTCGGACCACTTCCGCGACAGGCTGCCATGTTAAGGTACATCCACTAGTCAGGGTCTATAACAATCCTATCCTCAACGAACTGGGCATGACAATCCGGAGTCATGCTGATCAGATATTTAGAGGTCAAAAAGGGGGTCACAACTGAAAAAGTCTCGATCCGAATACAGTGGAATCATAACTACTCTACTTCTCTCATAAACTTGAAATAAACCATTGTCCAGTTTCCAAGAACTATCGCGGTAATAGCCACAAGACTAGCTAAGGACATTGTAGACATACCAGTGACCCCATGCCCCAGGTTGCAACCTCCGGCAATAACCGCGCCTATACCCATCAGGATGCTTCCGAAGAAGACCGTAAGAACTTCTTTTGCAGGCGGTATCTTCCATTTGAACTCTTTCAGGCCCGCCGAACTGAGCGCTGCGCCGAAAGGTACTGCCAGTATAAAAAACAC
>JBAIXS010000176.1:0-4834 GCA_037916395.1 Candidatus Sulfobium mesophilum | reverse complement strand
CATTAACCGTTAATTTATTTTGTAGAGAGTGACAGATAGTTGTCGGCACATAGAGAATGACGGGGAAAAATGGACTTGGATGAAATTTACAAAAAAATGCCTCAGGTCGATATCCCATGGAATATCGAGGACCCTCCTCAAGCTCTTGTTGAACTTGTCGAGGGCGGATTAGTAAGGCCCTGTAAGGCTATCGATCTTGGATGTGGTGCAGGTAACTATGCCATCTATCTTGCCTGCAAAGGTTTCGACGTAACCGGAGTTGACATTTCCCCGACCGCCATAAAGATAGCTGAAGAAAATGCGAGACAAAAAGGTGTACGTTGTCGTTTCCTGACTGCCGACGTCCTTGGCGGGCTTGAAGAAATCCAAGAGACATTCGACTTCGCTTTTGATTGGGAGCTTCTGCATCATATATTTCCTGAAAACAGAGCGAAGTATGTCAGGAATGTATACCGGAATTTATCTTCAAAAGGCAGCTATCTGTCAGTCTGCTTCAGTGAAAAAGACCCTCAATTCGGCGGATCGGGAAAATATAGAAAAACGCGGCTTGATACCCTCCTCTATTTCTCTTCGGAAAATGAACTGCGGGAACTGTTTAGCCCATACTTTATCATTGAGGACATCAGGACTATTCAGATCTCCGGAAAACATCTCCCACACATCGCGGTTTATGTCTTCATGAAGAAAAAGTAGGCCTTGAGAGCCTTTTTTTGTCTTTTCTACATTGTCGCGATTATTCGAGACTAAAGAGGCCACGAGCGGGAGAAGATTTAAGATTCTGCGGGGAAGTAAAGCCAGCCCTGTCTTTCTGTCATTTCGGACTCATCGGCGAAGCTGCTAGCTTCAGTTCCTTCCTGGACTCTCCACGAACTTCGAGATTCGATAACTGCTTATTTCTATTTCCAATTTGAAAAAAGCGAGAGATCTCATCAGAGTACTATAATCCCCCGTGTTATCAAATTATAATTATGAGATAATATATTAATTATATATTGATTTTTGGCAGCATCTTGCTTCAAAATGAGTTGTATTCGTATTTCATGAGGGGTATCAGCAAACCCTAAAAAACATTTCAGGAGGTGGACCTATGGAGGTTAGAAAGACGTTTGACGAAAAGCTGTCAAGAAGAGGGCTTCTCAAAGGCGCGGCAGGGGCCGCCGGGATTGCTGTCCTGGCATCGGGCGGACTTAGTCTCTTTTCAAAGGCAGAGGCCAAGGGCGGTCCGAGTGAAAAATGGCCGTGGCCGTATGTGAAACTCGATCCTGAAAAGACTGCGGAGCTTGCCTATAACGAATGGTACCGTGTATACTGCGGGGCCGCCGTGATCAACAGCGTATTTAGCCAGCTGAGAGAGAAGGTTGGCGAGCCTTACACGTCCTTCCCGGTGGATGCTTTCAAATTTCTGGAAGGCGGCGTGTCAGCCTGGGGTACAATTTGCGGTTCGAATTCAGGCGCCAACATTGTTACAAATGTCATCATAGGCCCGAGTCTTGCGGGTGCGTCCGAGGACGGCATGTTGATGGGAAGCGAGATAATGCAATGGTATTCTGATGCGCAGATGCCTATCTATACACCCAAGAACCCTAAAGTGACAACCGAAATACCTAAAACAGTTGCAAATTCACCCTTATGCCATATCTCGGTGGGCCGATGGATGAAGGCCGCGGATAAACCTCTTGGAAGCCCGGAGAGAAAAGACAGGTGCGCGCGTGTGACCGCGAGCGTCGCATATAAGGTAGTGGAACTCCTGAATGAGTGGAAAGACGGCAAGTACAAGACAAGGGGAGTGTTGCCCGCCAAATCCTTTAACATCCAGGCGCAAAGCAACTGTACCGATTGCCACGGTGCTAATGTGCCGACGCCCCCTCTGGCTAAAAAGTGATTTTGGAATCAAACACCAGATATCGCCAGCGACGATATTACAGGAGAAGTTTAAAAGAGTAGCCAGATTGCAGGCAAAGTAAAAGAGAGGAGAAGACCGCTCATCCGGCCTTCTCCTCTCCCGCGTTGTTACACTGAAATAAATGACTAAAGAGTCTTTATTTCTGTTTGCTCCGGTAGTCCTCAATCGCCTTTTTAAGGGCGTCGGCGCCAAGGTTAGAACAATGCATCTTCTGGGGCGGAAGCCCACCCAATTCGGCCGCGACAGTCTCTTTAGAAATCGCAAGTGCCTCATCAAGCGTCTTTCCCTTTACCATCTCGGTCACCATGCTGCTGACCGCTATTGCCGCGCCGCAGCCGAAAGTCTTAAACTTCGCGTCTACGATCTTTCCGTCCCTGACTTTTATATAGATCTTCATGGCGTCTCCGCAGGTAGGATTACCCTCGGTGCCGATGCCGTCTGCGTCTGCCATATCACCCACGTTTCGCGGGTTCGTAAAATGGTCCATCACTCTTTCACTGTACATTCTTCTCCACCTCCCTCTCGGTCTCCCCACCCCTGGGCATAAGGGGAGATTTCTCTTAGTCTCTTTATCACAGCCGGAAATTCATTCACCACATAATCGATGTCTTCTGCCGTATTGCCTGTCCCGAGCGAAAATACTATCGAGCCCTGCGCAAGGCTCGATGAGATTCCCATCGAAAGAAGGACAGGGGAGGCCTTCAATGCCTTTGACGAGCAGGCCGACCCGCTTGCCGAGAAGATGCCCTTTGCAGCCAGCAGAAGGAGCATCGCCTCGCCTTCTATATACTCCACGCAGAAGCTGGCATGTCCTGGAAGCCGTTCCTCCCTGTCGCCGGTGAGATATACCCTTTCCACGCCGGACATGGTATCAATCAGACGGTCTCTCAAGGGTTTCAGATAATCCATCCGGGTCTTCAGCTCCGCCCTTGCGACTTCGGCGGCCTTCCCCATACCTACAATAGCGGGGACGTTCTCAGTCCCAGCTCTTCTGCCTGTCTCCTGAATACCGCCATAAATCAAAGGCACTATCCGCAGCCCCTGCCTGACATAAAGGGCGGCCGCCCCCTTCGGTCCGTAAAACTGATGGGCAGCCATGCTAAGCAGATCAACTCCGAGGTCTTTGATGTCCACAGGGATATTGCCAGTCGTGGCGACCGCGTCCGTATGGACCGCGATATTTTTTTCCTTAGCGACTTTTACAATCTCCTTAATCGGCTCTATCGTGCCCACCTCGCTGCTTGCATGAGTGACAGATATCAGGACGGTTTCTTTCGTAATAGCCTTCTTCACTGTCTCAGGGTCCACAAAACCCTTTTTGTCTACCGGGAGATAAGTGACGGCAAAACCGCTTTTCTCTAGAAAACGGGCCGAATTAAGGACCGAGTGGTGTTCCATCCGTGAGACAAGGACGTGTTTCCCTTCGTTTTGTTTTGCGAGGGCTATCCCTCTTAATGCGAAGTTGTTTGCCTCGGCCCCGCTTGCCGTAAAAATTATTTCCGCAGGCTTGGCATTTATAAGAGCAGCGACTTTTTCTCTGGCATCCTCTATCGCGGTCTTGGCCTTCATCCCATATTCGTAGACGCTTAAGGGATTGCCGAAATCCTCCTTGAAATAGGGCAGCATCGCCTCAAACACCTCCGGCCGAAGGGGATTAGTCGCGACATGGTCAAGATAGATCTTCTTCATAATCACCTCGCACTCTTCTTTATATAAAATTTAAAAAAATCACTGGCGTCCTCCATCCCCAGGAACTCATTGCCCGTCTTTTCGCACCAGGCGGGTATGTCTTCCAGCGCCCCGTCATAATCCGTCATGATTTCAAGTATCTGCCCCTGCTCAAGCTCCCTCATCTGTTCCTCCAGTTTCAGAAGGTGCATCGGACACATCATATAAACTATGTCAGAGGTGACATCCGGTTTTACGTTCTCTACGAATTTCATCTCGCCAGACTGTCTGCCGCCCCTTTCCTGTTTTTCTTTCTTCCAACATTACCCTGCAAATCTATAAACTGGTTTCCTCTCAGAAGGTCTCTCAGCGTCATCTTGTCTAGAAACGATTCGATATTCTGCCCGAGGGCCTTCCATAGAAGATGGGTCACACAGCCCTCCACCCGCATGCATCCTTCCTTCGGGTCCAGGCAAGACGTTATCGCAACAGGGCCCTCCAGCTCCCTAAGGATCGCGCCGATGCTTATGCTGTCAGGGTCCCTGCTGAGCACATACCCGCCGCCGGGGCCCTTCACACTATTGATAATCCCGGCCTTTCGCAATGTATTGAGTATCTGCTCCAGATACGCAACCGACACTTCCTGCCTCTCTGATATCTCCTTGATCGTTATGGGACCGCGGCTGTAACCCCTGGCGATCTCATACATCGCCCTTACTCCATACTGACCTTTCGTAGACAATCTAAGCATACATATAAAGTAAAATACTCTACTAAATCTGTCAAGTATTATTTCTCAGACTCATCAGGAGAGGGTCCGGCGAAAACCGGACAACTGAACCAATCGTTTCAGGGGCGATCGGCGTTGACAATAGCGCATCACGAAATGCAGTGCGAAGAATTCTTGCCCTAAGATATCTGCGAGTCGAACCTATCTCAAAATTAGAATCTAACCATAAGCAGCTGGTGTGGCGTCTAATTAAATAACTTGCAGAAATTCACTGCAGTGTCATTCCCTGACTTGATCAGGAAATCCAGTCTCTCCGAAGTCTTCTGGATTGTCCGGTCAACCTCCCCTTTCTCCCCTCCTTGGTAAGGAGCGGGATGGGGGAGGTGAAGGATTCCCGACGCGCTCCGCTTGCGGGAATGACAGCCCTTTTTAGAGAACCAGTCTGAGATAGGTTCTAGAAAGAGAAATGAAGATTTACGGCAAGAAGCACAGAAAGCGTTTCAGTCGTGCGCCCAAACGCACTACTTGCTCGA
>JBAIXS010000175.1:0-2828 GCA_037916395.1 Candidatus Sulfobium mesophilum | reverse complement strand
TTGCGACATTATAAAGTTTTTTGGAATATATCCCTGCAAATAACTGCAGTTTAGCCCACATTATTCATAAACTGTGGAACGATAAGGCGGGATATAGTATTTTCGCTCATTCTCACTCGCCCGCCTGAGGCGGGCAAGCTCCGAGGCTTTTGCCTCATGATCCTGGAAAAATATACGGTCGGCATATCGGCAAAAGAAACCGCTCAAACACCATACCCCGCCTTATTCTGTCTCTTTTTGTATGAAATTCATGAGTAATGCAGGTTAGGATTAATCCAGTTTCAGAAGCACCATCCCTGAGACAGGGTCGAGTTCTCGCCGGGCTGTGACCCCGTCTATCTCGACTATAACGGCCTCCAGCACTAGAAAGGTCTCTGAGTTCTCCCTGAGGCATCCGACCTTTACCATCTCCTTTTTGCCGAAGGCGCCGTGAAAGTGCACTTTTGGGGTATCCTCAAGCCAGAATATGGTTCCGACTCCCACAACTTCATGGCTTTCGTCCAGGGCTTTCCAGACCGGAGTCGGCGGGAACTCGTCTTTTTCGGGACCTACCACGATGCTGCCCTGTCTCATGCCGCCGACGAGATAGACTACAGCAGCCCTGATATGTTCCTTTCTTGCGAGTTCCACAAGATTTCCGAGGACGTCGTCACGATCTTCAAACCTTACTATCACAACTCTGCCGGGTCTGCCGACCTGATATTTCATTTTCTCCCCCTTGATTCTTTGTGCTTGGTTATCCCTGCCGAGGATGAATTTTCGGCGGGACAGATTAGTGTACAATTACAGCCGGGGAAAATAAAGCGACACTGAACATATGTCTTTAGTCAGACCCTGGAAGATTGCCAAGGGGCATCCTTTTTATTTCCACATATCCTTTTTCGTCCCGCATTTCCACCGTGGTGCCCAACTGATACGACAGCGCAACAATCCTGCTGAGAATCATCTTTGCGTCCGTCACATCCTTCTGTGAAACAACCTGGGGTATGCCCCGGATGTCCAGCCTGAGCGGAACAACGGCGAGTCTCGTGCTGTCATTTGATATCGTAAAATCCGCTAAAAAGGAACGATAGCCTTCTTCAGGCATGCTATAGTCGGGACGCATGAGGAAATTACCCAGGCTAAGAAGCGCAATGCCTTTATTGCCTCCTGTTATCCCCTGCGGGAAATGGGCCCCTGAACCAAGAACGACGTCTGCTCCTGCATCGAGTATTTTTTTAACGAAGCGAACGCTTTCAGCATCAGGTATTTCAGTCCAGCTAAACGTGCTTTTGTGTATGTGAACCAACACCAGGATTATGTCCGCCTCTTTTCTTATTTCAGCAATCCTTTTTTGTCCGTCGCATAGCTTCCATGAGGCAACACCACTTTTGTTGGTACCTGCGGAAAACCAGTCCGGGTCCCTGCCTATATAGGTGAGAACCACCGGGTCTATCTCGAGGTAGGCCAGAACCGCAACGTTAAAGCCTTTTATGTTCAGCATGAGCGGCCTGCACGCTTTCTCGGCATTTTCGCCGGCCCCAACGGTCTCTATCCCCCGCTTCCTTAACCCCCTCATTGTTTCAATCAGGCCTTCCTGACCGCAATCAAGTATATGGTTATTGGCTAATGATGCGACTGTGATTTTTCCACGGGGAAGAGAATCTATAACTTCCATGGAACCAAGGAAAAGGGATTGGTTCCTGACTTTATGACAGTCCTTCGGGTGGAGCTTTTCTGAAAATACCCCTTCGGCATTAAAGGTGAAGATATCCTTGCCTGAGATGAATTCACTCACACTTCTTAATTGATCCTCTGTGGCCATAGTATTGTATCCGTTTGTATCTCCGGCCGCCACAACAGTAAGAGCATGTGATGTTTCCTGCAAAGTTGATGAGCGGCCTGCCATACAGCCAGACAGGAGCGAGGTCAAAAGAAGGATGGAAAAAGAGGCAAGTTTTGTTCTCGGCATAAACGTTTTATTCGATGACATACAGGTATAATGGTGGGCGATACTGGGTTCGAACCAGTAAAATGGCCTCATAAAACGGCCACCAGAGCCATTCTAAAAAGTTGCAGTGACAATGCAGTGACACTAAGCATTAGAATTTGGGCTTTAGTCCGGCCTGTTTACAAAGCTCATTTGCTGTGATTCTGTCTAAGGTGCGGTGTCTTTTTACAGGGATCGTTTTTTCGTTGTTTGTGTAGATGGTATGATTACTTCCCTCGCGGAGGACGTAAAAGCCGTGCTCTTCAAGATACTTTGTGAGGTCGCGCCTCTTGACGGACATCAGACCTCAACCGGAATTTGTTCGAAAAGAGTGTGACCTGCGGGTATCTTCTTTTTCTGTTGACGATATGCCTGGATCATTTCCTTAAGCGCGTCCAGAAGCATCTTCCTGCACTCTTCAATGGTTTTCCCTTCGGTTACCACCTCCGGCCACTCGACCAACTGGCCCATGTATCCCGAAGACGTCTTACTGTAAACCGCTGTATAGGAGTTCGTCATCTCGCATAACCTCCATGTCTATGCATATTATACACTGAGACTGAGGTGTTACAGAAGATTATCGGGGATGCTGATGTGGGATCAATTACTTTCTGCCAAGGCTGCGTCTTGTAATATTGTGACATGGAAGATTATATCAAAAGGTACTATCTGCCTCCTATTGAAATGAACATAAAAAAGGGATGCACTTCTTCAGCACATCCCCTTTTGAACTTGTGCAATCCGTGGATGAAGCCCTAAGTCTTATCGTTGCTTAGGACTTCCCCGAGGGATTGCTCTATGAATAATGCTTTTCTATTTCCTCAGTTTCTTCCTAAGAATCCCAAGTCCTGCAAGCCCT
>JBAIXS010000174.1:0-2355 GCA_037916395.1 Candidatus Sulfobium mesophilum | reverse complement strand
CCGGCGGTCTTCAGTTCCTCGAGTCTTTCTTCAAACTCCCTGGCCTTTCTGCCGAGTTCATCAGTCAGCGTCTGAAGCTCTTCAAAGAGCAAATCAATGTTCTCTTGTGCCTGACGCAAAGATTTCGAAAGCATTTTGATCGAATCACCATCACCTTTTACCGATGCGTCCACCAGCGCCTGCGTATCCCTCTGAACAGTTCCTTCGAGCTCCATGATCGCCTCTTCGACCTCAGAGATCCTCGTCTGAAGAGGACCGATTGTCCTCGAACGGCTATTTATAAGTTCGGCTTTAATTCTCCTTAGGTCCCTTCTGTTAAAGGCGCCGTCCTTTGCCTCCGGCAGACTCTTTTTTGGCCTTGCCTCTTCTTCCTCGTCCTTCCATCCCCTTCTTTCCAGAAAGTCCTGATAGCTTCCCTCAAAAATTTCCACCTTGCCGTCATCAAAGACCACAAGCCTTGTGGCCAGTGCATGCAGAATCATCTCACTGTGAGTCACGATCACCACTGCGCCGTCAAATGCGTCCAGTGCCTCGAAAAGTGAGTCGATGGACTCCATATCAAGATGGTTTGTCGGTTCGTCAAGCAGCAGGATATTGGCCGGACTCACAAGCAATTTACCAAGAAGGACCCGGCTTTTTTCCCCTCCGGACAGCACGCCCACTTTCTTCAGCGCATTGTCGCCTTCAAACATCATTATCCCGCATATCGTCCTTGCTGCCTTGCGGTTATAATCGGGCTGCGCATCGAGGATCTCGTCTTCGACAGTCTTTGTGTCATCAAGCCGCTGGACGTTGGTCTGCCCGAAATAGGCGGGCAGTGCTTTGGGATGAATTCTGACAGCGCCAGACTGGGGCTGCAATTCGCCGGCCAGCAGGTTAAGAAGTGTTGTCTTGCCCTTTCCGTTTTTCCCAATCACTGCTATTCTGTCTTTCTTTCCTATCTTCAGGCTCAAACCATGTATGAGAGGAGCAACTGAGGAGTCAAAGGAAAAAGAAATGTCTTCCGCCTCGATCAGGTATTTTCCTGTAAACGAGGCAGCCGTAAATTCAAAGTCGAGGCTCTTTATATCCGACAGCCTGTCGAGCCGCTCCCTTTTCTGAAGGGCCTTTATCTTTGACTGAACCGCCCGCGCTCGCGTCGCCTGCGCCCTGAACCGGTTGATAAACTGTTCTGTCTCCTTCCGCTTTTTTTCCTCATTGATCCTCGTCTGCTCATAGACCTCCTCTTCCATCAGAATCTGCTGATAGAGCTTATCTGTGGTCCCGGCTATCTTTTTTATCCTGGTACGGTGGATGCCCATGGTATGGGTCGTCACCCCGTCCATAAACTCCCTGTCGTGGGTAATCAGTATCATCTCACCCCGCCATGCCCTCAGGAACCTGGTGAGCCATCGTATAGATACGATATCGAGGTAGTTCGTCGGCTCGTCCAAAAGAAGCAGGTTAGGCTCCGAGACAAGCAGTTTTGCCAGGTTTAGCCTTACCTGAAAACCTCCCGAGAGATCGAGAGGGTGCCGGGAAAAATCCGTGATTGCAAATCCGAGCCCCATCAGGACGGACTCCACCTTATAAGATTCATCACTGCCGTCTTCAGAAGGCCTTAAGCCCAGGCAGCCCTCCTTCAGGACAGAATCTTCCGTAAAATTAAGATTCTGCGAAAGATGGCCGATTGTATAGCCGTTAGGGATGCCGACGACGCCTGAATCAGGCTTTTCGAGCCCTGTAATAATCCTGAAGAGGGTCGTTTTTCCATGTCCGTTTCTGCCGACAAGACCGACCCGCTCTCCGGCATTTATCGTAAAGCCTACATCTTCAAAGATGATCTGGGAGCCGTAGGCCTTTGATAGGTTGCTTACCTGTATCATACAAATAATATTTTAAAAAAAAGAGGATGGTTAAGTCGATGAAGCGTGAAAAAGGGTAGTGAGCCAACATGCGGTATTCTCCAGCGCCGTCATAAGTCAGACTTTGAAACTGTGTTGCAATTACCTGCATGAGCGCCACAAAATCCGTCATTCCCTGGCTTGACCAGGGAATCCAGATTTTCTTCAGAGTGCGCCTGAATAACTCGTCCTGAATAAGAATATTGGATTCCCCGATCATATCGTGGAATGACAATTCTATAATTTTTGCAAAATGACCCACTGCCTAATAAAAGGTGTTTCTGCTAACATGATGAAGCATGAACAGACGGGAGGAAATCATCAGGCTTTTGAGCGGGGAAAGAAGAGAACGAATTCCGCGGGCTTTGTATGGCGCAGGCAGATGGGCAAACAGACAGGCTGGGCTGAAGCCGGAGGACATCGCTTCAGATCCCCGCGGATTCGCCCTTGCGATTGCCGCCATATTTGATGG
>JBAIXS010000173.1:0-6068 GCA_037916395.1 Candidatus Sulfobium mesophilum | reverse complement strand
CGTGCAGTGCCTGGAATTCCTCTTTTAAAGGCATGATGAGCGAACCATAAAGAAGAAGAGACAACAGCATAAAAAGAAGCCATAGAGTGGTCCTTAAAGAGAGGAAAAAATCGAGGATCTTCTTTGCCATAACCATCATTTCCCGTCTCAGAATGTATGTGAACTTCTCATAAACAGGCTTACGCCCAGATAAGTGAACATAACGATGGCGAATCCGACGATGCCGAGCACGGCAGAAGGTTTCCCTGACCACCATTTTCTCAGCCGTGCATGAAGATAGAGGCTGTAGAACAGCCATAGTATCACTGTCCATAACTCCTTGGGCGTCCAGAGCCAGTATGTGCCCCAGGCTAGGTAGGCCCATATGCCTCCAAATACCATGGCCGCGGAGAAAAAGCAGTAGCCCACAAGAATCGCCTTGTACTGAAGTGTTTCTGTGTCGCTGGTGGACTTGTCCGACATGACGCCGTCATTTCTTGCGTCATCTTTGAACATAATTAAAGTCGTGCCCAATGCGGCAGCTATTCCGAAAAGAGCGTAGGAGAAAAAAGAGAGAGTCACATGCGATTCAAACCAAAAGGTTTTCAAAACAGGAGGCAGCGGCGCGTTGTGCGGGGGATAAAAAAAAGAGAGGAGGGCGAAAAATACCGCCATTCCCACGACGAGGGATAAATGCCTTCGTCTGTTTTTAAGCCCCACTGTCATCGGCAGACCGAAGAGCACTGTCGATACCGAAAGAAAATAAAGCGTGTCGTGGGGACCGATTATAGGGAGTCGCCCGAGTTGGATTCCCCTGAATAACATGTACCCAGCCTGCACTATAAAACCTATGTATACGAACGCCGTCCTGTAAAAGCCCATGAGGTATAAACCAACAGGAATCAACGGGACAATGTTCGTCATGCCTTGCCACCCGGAAACGATTGCTCCTCGGACTTCGCTTTACGGCAGACATAATCCTTAATGAGATTTGATGCATTCAGGACATCTCCGGTCTGTGGCAGAAGAGCAAAGAACTTTTCGATGTATTGGTTCGTTTTCACCAGCTCAAAAGAGGGCCGGAAGTTAAGGTCGAAGACCCACGAAATCTGAAGGAGCTTAAAATCGTTCAGATTCGTAAGGAGCCCGTGGGATATGACCTTGTTATCGTTGAGCGATGAGAGGACCCCGGATGAATAGCCGGGTGTGTCGGGTAGTCCAAGCACGGCCCCCATCGGCCTATTGTTTTCATCTGCCCCAAAGTAATCCAGGAAGATCCTCCAGATATCAAGCTTGTCGGCGTCGCGGATCAGGCGCAGGAAGAAAAGGTCCTCAGCATGATCCAGACGAGGAGCTATAAAGGCGTTATGAAACCTGACCGCACTTATGACGGTGCGGCTTTCTTCAGGGCCTATATCCCTCAGGAACCCTTCCTCAGCCAGAATGTCTGCCCCGAGTTTACCATGGTTTACGGAGATGCTGTCACGAAATGTCTTATAACGGGCATACTGGGGAAACCTTCCGATATCGTGAAAAAGCCCGATTGTTTCAGCCAGCAAAACCTTGTCCGGCCCCAGCAAAAGCCGCTCTGCAAGCAATTTGATAGTTTTACAGACCGAGGATGTGTGCTCTTCTTTAAGCGTAATATTCATCTGTTCTTTCGGGTCTGACAAATAAAAAGAATGGACGTACTTAGAAAAGAGGTCTTTTAAGTTGTCGAGGTCTGTTCCGGTCATCTTGGCTGTTGACCCAGGTCCCGGGCGGCAATCACCTTTTGAATGTGCCGCTTTTTCCGCCGCGTTTTTCAATAAGCAGGATATCGGAAATCACTATCCCCCTGTCGACTGCCTTGCACATGTCATATATTGTCAGAGCTGAAGCGGCAACGGCAGTAAGCGCCTCCATCTCAACACCAGTCTGCCCATTGACCCTTACTCTTGACTCTATGTGTATCTGGTTACTTCTTATTCCGTATTCGAATGAGACTTCAACCGAGGTAATATTGAGGGGATGGCACAATGGTATGATTTCGGGCGTCTTTTTCGCAGCCATGATACCTGCGATACGCGCCACGCCAAGTACGTCACCCTTGGACATCCTGCCCTCTTTTATCAGTTTCAGGGTGCTCTTCTTCATCGATACTGTGCCTCTGGCAACAGCCTCTCTTTCAGTAGGCGGCTTTTCGGAGACATCCACCATCCGGGCCCTTCCACGGGTATCAAAGTGGCTAAGTTTGCTCATCCGCCTATTTTAGACATGGGTCTTCTTCTGCTGCCGAGGGCTTCGGGGCCCCTCAGGGCGATTCTATCGCTGATATTATGGCCCTCAGGTTTTATCTCTATGGACAGCCTTAAAAGGCGCTCTATCTCTGCATCCGGCTCCCCGCTTCTGAGGGCGACTTTCAGGTCGATTTCGGTTTCAGAGAAAAGGCATGGTCTCAGTTTACCGTCTGATGTCAACCTGAGACGATTACAGTCTTTGCAGAAATGGTGTGAAAGGGCGCTGATGAACCCGATAACGCCCCTTGCCCCTTTAAGTCTGAAATACCGGGAAGGCCCGTCCTTTCTCATATGGACGGGTGTAAGAGGCGCGATCGTCTCTATCTTCTTCTTCAGTTCATCCGTCGTAATGTACTTATCGGGGCTCCAGTAATCATTATTGCCGGAAGGCATGAACTCAATAAATCTGACGTGATAATCCGAGTTGAAAGTAAGATTGGCGAACTCGATTACCTCGGTGTCGTTTACCCCCCGGATTGGGACCATGTTGATTTTGATTGGTCTTAAACCGGCCCTCTCGGCCTCTGCGATTCCACGCAGAACAGCATCAAGAGAACCGCCTCTTGTAATCTTCCCGTATGTCGCGGGATCGAAAGAATCGATGCTTACGTTTATCCTGTCGAGGCCTGCGGCGGCAATCTCTGCGGCGTATTTTTCAAGCAAAATACCGTTTGTGGTCAGGCTGAGGTCTTCTATTCCCCGGATTTTTTTTATCGACGATATCAGAAATGAGATATTTTTTCTCGTAAGGGGTTCTCCGCCCGTAAGTCTCACCTTTCTGACTCCAAGTCCGGCCCCTATTCCTATTATTCTGACTATCTCTTCATAGGTGAGAATGTCCCTGTGCTGGGAAGGAACGATCCCCTCGGCCGGCATGCAATACAAACACCGCAGGTTGCATCGGTCAGTAACAGATACCCGGAGGTAATCTATAACCCTGAGGAACGTGTCCTTCAGTTCGGTCATTTTTTCTTCCCGTTCCTCCCGGCGGGTTTCTTCTCCATCTCTGCGATTTTCTTTTTGGCTGCCGCGGCCTCTTTCGAGTTGGGGTATTTTTCCTGGAGTCTCACCAGGATTGTCTTGCCTGTTTTCTTGTCCCCGATCTCGATGAAGGAGAGTCCCTGTTTCAACATTGCACTGCTAGCCTTGTCGCTCTCAGGATGTTTCTTGAGCAGCGTTTCATAGGCGAGGATCGCGCTCTCGAAGTCTCTCTCAGCGTAATAGGATTCGGCTATCCAGAACTGCGCGTTCCCTGAGAGTTTGTCTTTTGGGTGCTCCTTCAGAAAACTCTCGAATTTCTCCCTCGCCTCCTTGTATTTCCTGTCCTTAAACGCCTGATAAGCAGCGTCATATGTTTTTGTCTTGTCGTTTACTGGTTCCTTTGCAACTTCCTTCTTTGCCTGCTCCTCAGCTGCGGTCTCTGCCTTAGCCTGCTCGGGCTCCGCTTTTTGCCCTTCCGGCTGCTTCTGCGACACCCCTTCAGAAGATGCAAGTTTATCTTTGAGCCCCCTCAGCTGGGTTTCGATTGAGGCAATCTGTGCGCGTGTTATGTCTCTTTCGGCTATGACGTCTTTCAGCGTCTTTTCCGTATTATATTTGTACTCTTCAAATCTCCCCTGTAATTCACGGACGTTGGAGGAGACTTGCGAAAGCCTTGAGTTGATGTCCGCCTGATTTTCGCGCATCGCAGAGAAAGAGTCCTCTTTTATTACCCCGGTCGTTCTTTCCTTCAGGTATTCAACATCTTTTTTGGTCTCGACGGTTTCCCGTCTGACACTGTTGATGTCGCGCTGCAGGGCGTCAAAGTCACTTGAAGATGCGCACGCAGAAACAAAAAGACACATTAACAGAACAAAAGGAATGCGCGACACTACTTGCTCCCCTTCCCGAGTACAACAAAGTGTGCGCGGCGGTTTTTCGCCCAGCAATCCTCTGTCTGCTCCATGCAGAGAGGCTTCTCTTCCCCGTAACTGATGGTTTCGACCTTTGAGGAGGAAACGCCCAGGGAGACCAAATAGTCTCTTACAGACTTTGCCCTTCTGTCGCCTAATGCCAGGTTGTATTCATTTGTCCCACGGTCGTCGCAATGGCCTTCGACAGACAGCTTAGCACCCGGGTTTTTGGCTATCCAGGAGGCGATGGCCTTAAGTTCGGACGTGTACTCATTCTTTATATCGTATTTGTCGAAATCGAAGTGGATATCCTTGAAGATGCCTTCTTTTCCTTCCATGGCCCCGACTCCCGTTTCCTGCGATTCAACAGATTCTTTTCCCGAGACGACCTTTTTTTCCATGCCCTTTTCAGTGACCTTTTCCGGGGCTTTCTGCTCGCTCTCCTTCGTCGTTTCTTTTACAGGCTGCTCAACCTCAGGCTTAGTTGCTGCCTTGTGGCACCCGAAGGATACAAAGGCTAATAATGCAAATAATACCCAAAACCTTTTCATGATACTCCTCCTCATTTCTTAAAAAATTGTTATATTAATTGGGAGACCATCTCGGGCCGAAGGCCCTCAGGTCCTTAGGTGTTATCCTCCGTTGCGATTCGCCATTTGCCCTCATGATGTAAATACTCTTTGTCCGGTCCCTGTCCGAACTGAAGACGATATATCTTCCATCAGGTGAAAAAGAAGGGTCCTCGTTGTTGCCGGATTCTGTAAGCTGCTTCAGTTCGGAGCCGTCGGGCTTGACGATGAAAATCTGATTTTTGCCGCGTCTTCCCGAAAAAACGATTCTGTCGCCGTTTGGTGACCAGCAGGGAGCGGTATTATAGTTGCCTTCAAACGTCACTCTCCTGACGTCGCTGCCGTCTGAGCGCATAACGTAAATTTGCGGGGTCCCGCCTCTGTCTGAAACAAAGGCGATTGATTTCCCATCAGGCGAGACCGATGGGGATACATCAATCCCATCCGTGTTAGTCAGTCTCTTAGCGGCGCCGGTGTCTATATTATATTTATAGATATCCGGGGTACCGTCCTTGGTTGACGAGAAGACAAAGGCATTTTCTTTCGGAAAAAAATCACCGACCATGTTTGTCCCCTTCGAGACGAATATCCTCTTTTCGGTCATTTTCAGGAAGTCTAACAAA
This sequence comes from Candidatus Sulfobium mesophilum, assembly GCA_037916395.1. GTDB lineage: Bacteria > Nitrospirota > Thermodesulfovibrionia > Thermodesulfovibrionales > UBA6898 > Sulfobium > Sulfobium mesophilum_A. Next base: position 726 of record JBAIXS010000173.1, on the reverse strand, counting down.
TATATACCCCACTGTCTACTCCGCTCAGAAGAATACACGGCCTTTGTCCCTTCCGAAGACCAGTGTGGCGACAGAAGGAGTGAACCTTTCAACCCAAGTTTTCTGATGCGTTGTCCGTCCCAGTCCATCAGGTACAGATCTTTCTCACCGCCGCGCTGCCCCACGAAGAGGACCCTGGTACGGAAGATGCCCGGACTTCCCGTTATCAAAGTATAAATATCATTTGAGATTGTATGTCCAAGCTGCCTGACAAGGGATTTATCAGTCTGATATTCTTTGCTCAGGACGGCTTTTCCTTCAGAGGTGTCATAAAGCGTAATGGACACTGTAAGGTTTGCACCTTCCTGGACCGTTCCCTTGACTACTGCCTCTATCCCCAGCGGTGTCCAGTTTCCAGGATTGAAAGGCTGCGAGATTTGTTCAATGTATGATGAGCGGTCGACATAGTTGAAAAGGCCGGTGAAAACAAGGTCGTCCTTTATTACCTCAGAGATTTCTCTGCCTGCAGCACCGGGCAGTTCATAGACCGCGATAGGGACTTTTTTTGCCGAGGGGGAAGTGATGTCGATGTAGATCTTTGCCTCGGAGGCAGTGAAAAATGAAAGATTAAACATGAGTAGAAAGAAGAAGAAACACATAGCACGCATACAAAAAGTAAAACCACCTGCCTGCTCAACTCTGTCATTCTGGCTTGTCCGGAATCTTTCTTCGCTTCCGGAAGGATTC
>JBAIXS010000172.1:0-4950 GCA_037916395.1 Candidatus Sulfobium mesophilum | reverse complement strand
CTTAACTACCAAAGACTTGAAAAGAACACCGGCCGTTCACACGCCGGCAATGTTGGAATAGAGAACGCCGGCGGCGAATATATAGGTCTTCTCGACGATGACGACCAGTTTTATCCCGAGCATATCGAATCTCTCATGGCCATTCTCTCGCAAGGCGAGTATAAGGTTGCTTATACCGACTCGGAAAGTGTTTTCCAGGAATGGACAGCCGATGGATATGTAGACGTCAGAAAAGAAGTCACCCACAGTCAGGATTTTGATCGCCGGCTATTATTGATAGCCAACTACATACCAATGCTGAGTCTCTTATTCAGAAAAGATTTGATTCTGAAAACAGGTGTATTCGATGAAAAGCTTGAGGCTCATGAGGACTGGGACCTCTGGCTGCGCCTTTCCCAATATAGTGATTTTTACCACATCAAAAAAACAACGGCGCGGTTCAGTATGCGAACGGACGCAACTACCATCACCGGAGGCAACCGCAAGGCTTTTTTGGAAAGTGCGCGAATTATTCATAGGAGATATTTACCTGCTGCGAAGGATGAAATCACCCTTATTAGTCAGAATATAGTCGCATGGTCGCTGGCTAAAGAAGTTGTGTCCAGAGGAGAAGAGATAGAGGGCTCATCCCTTGTAGACCTTGCTGAAGCGGTGCTTCAGCAAAAAGATATCCATATCGGGAATCTCGAGGCAGCTGCGAAAGAGATGAAAACCCATATTGGAAATCTCGAGGCAGTTGCCAAAGAGATGAACGTACATATTGAGAACCTCAAGGCACATATTGAGAATCTCGATGCAGCTTTAAGGGAAAAGGACTCTCAAATCGGAAACCTCATATCAGCTGCAAATGAGAAGGACCCTCACATGGAGAATCTTGAGGCAGCTTTAAGGGAGAAGGACTTTCAAATAGCAGATATTGCGGAGAAAAAAGACGCCCAGATAGCGGATCTGCAGTCAAGATTAAACGTCATATTAAATTCGAGAGGCTGGAAATTCCTGCTCATATATTACCGGATAAGAGGTTTTCTGCTTTCGATTCTGCCAGGGAGAAAAGGGGAGACAACCTCCGGGCCTTTGCAGCGTATAAGCCGCGGCATTGCAGTGGCAGGCACCCTGTTCCGAGCGGTTCCGCGCGCAGTATCTTACTGCGGGTCGCTGCCGTCGACCATACGCCGCGCATTAGGTCTGTTAAAACGCAGCGGCGTCAGCGGGGTCATGCGCCGGGCCAACATCCTCGTATATAGCGCTGAGACTGATGGCAGCCAAAAGCTTTCGCCGGTTGCACTGTATGGTGAAGCCCCGCTGCCGGACTCGAAATTCATGCCCAAAGTTTCTGTCATAGTGCCGAACTTCAATCATGCCAAGTATCTTCCGGCACGCCTTGAGTCGGTCTATGGACAGACTTACGTCAACTTTGAAGTCATACTGCTTGACGACTGTTCCGGCGATGAAAGCGTCGCGATTCTGCGCGATTACGCCAACCGCTATCCTGACAAGACCATCTGCCGATTCAACGAAGTGAACTCGGGCGGGGTGTTCAACCAGTGGAAGAAAGGCCTAGAACTTGCGACGGGTGAACTCGTATGGATAGCAGAAAGCGATGACTACTGCTCGTCAACCCTGCTGGAAGAATTAGTACGCTTTTTTCAGAACCAGGCTGTTATGCTGGCTTTCGCACGCAGCGATTTTATGCGCGGAGACCCGCCGAAGAAGGTTTGGACTTCTGAAGAATATCTTTCTGACCTTGGTCTGGCAATTTGGGACAAGCCCTTCATACAATCCGCACAGATGCTTGTGAAAAATGGATGGGCCATTAAGAATCTGGTGGCAAATGTAAGCAGCGCGGTATTTCGCAACCCCGGCAGCATGGCGCTTTTTGAAGACTCAGAGTGGAGAGGATTACGCCTCTGCGGAGATTGGATTTTTTATCTTTCATTGATACGCGGCGGTCTGGTTGCCTACAGTCCGAATGTGACAAATTATTATCGTCAGCATCCACTCAATATATCAGTCAATGCCCAGAACGAAAATCTTTATTATCGGGAATTTGAGGTAGTAGCCGGGTACCTGGTGGAAAACTATGCCCTGGAGGAATCCTGTCTGAAAAAGCAGGAAAGGCATCTTTACGAACATTGGCATGTTCGGCGCGGCTCCTCGAGTCAGGAGGAGTTCAGGAGTCTGTATGACCTGGACAGGGTGCGGCAGAGATCTAAGGCCAGAAAACCAAACCTGGTTATGGCCGTGTTTGCGCTGGCTGCGGGCGGTGGAGAAACATTTCCAATCATGTTGGCCAACCTGCTGCACTCAAGAGGTTATGCGGTCACAGTTCTGAACTGTAGCAATGAGCCGACGGAGCCCGGTGTCCGCCGCATGTTACGTAGCAGCATTCCCCTGCTTGAACTGCAGCGACTGGAGTTAGTGGAGGCCGTATTCAACGACATGGCAGTTGAACTGGTTCACTCCCACCATGCCTGGGTTGATGTGACCCTGGCGACTCTCCTGATGAGGAATCATAATGTTAAACATGTTATCACCATGCACGGAATGTATGAAATGATGGAACAGGCACAACTGAAGCAGCTGCTGCCCCTGCTGATGCGCCGGCCTGACTACTTTGTCTATACTGCGGAAAAAAATCTTGCGCCTTTTTCGGAGAGATTCCGAAGCAAAAAGAAATTTTCGAAGATTGATAACGCACTTCCTTCCACCTCCATCACGCTTGTGCCGCGCGCCGAGCTTAACGTGGGCAAAGAGGATTTCGTACTTTGCCTGGTCTCGCGGGCAATGCCTGAAAAAGGCTGGGAGGAAGCCATCGACGCAGTTGTCTGGGCTAACGCCCGTTCAGTCCGCAAAATTCATCTGCTGCTGATCGGCGAGGGTGCGGAGTGCGAACGATTGACCTCTCGCGCATCGCACGATTTTGTGCACTTCCTCGGCTTCCGTCCGAATATACGCAATTATTTCGCGACCTCAGACATGGGCTTTCTGCCGTCGCGGTTTAAGGGAGAAAGTTTTCCACTTGTACTAATCGACTGTCTGCAGGCAGGCAAGCCCTTTCTGGCCAGTGATGTCGGAGAGATTCGTTCAATGCTGGATTCGGGCGATGGGCCTGCCGGCGAGCTGTTCAAGTTGGACAATTGGCAGATTCCGGTCGAGACTGTAGGGCAAATTATACATAGGCTGGCGAATGACCCCGAAGCATATCAGCGACTGCTGCGTCTGGTTCCACTGGCCGCTGCCAAATTTGATACTGGCTTGATGGTGGATAAATATGAGGCGGTTTACAGCAGCTGCCTGCAAACTTCGGAAAACGACGCGGCTGATATTTCTATGCGGGAGAAGGTGGGCAAGATTTGAGCGATTTCCAGATGAAAGGTGGCGGAACGTCCAAACGGTGTTTGGTCCTGGGGGGCCGCGGGTTCATGGGCTCACACTTGATAGACGCCCTGCTCTCCGCCGGACATATCGTGCGCTGTTTCGACCGGCCACATGTGACACCTCTGGGGGACAGCCATCTCACCGACCAGCATTTTGAACTTTTCGAAGGCGATCTTCTTAGCGAGGCCGATGTCATTGATGCATTGGCGGGATGCGATATTTGCTATCATTTTGTGTCGACAACCTTGCCGAAATCATCCAACGCAGACCCGGTGTTCGATGTAGAAAGTAATGTGCTGGGCACGATTCGCCTGTTGACTCACGCTGTAAGGTCAGGGATCAAAAAAATCATTTTCATTTCCTCAGGCGGAACCGTGTATGGTGTGCCGAATCAAGTGCCTATTCCTGAAACTCACTCCACCGACCCGGTCTGCTCTTACGGAATCACCAAGCTTGCAATTGAGAAGTATCTCGGCCTGTTCAGAAAGTTACACGGTCTTGATTACACGGTTTTGCGCATCTCAAACCCATATGGCGAGCGGCAGCGCATTCATGGCAGTCAGGGGGCCGTCGCTGTTTTTCTCGGCAAGGCGTTGCGGGGCGAACCTGTCGAAATTTGGGGTGACGGCTCGGTGGTGCGCGACTACATATACATTGCCGATGTTGTAGATGCCTTAATGGCTGCGCTCGAACGGATGGATGACGAACATGTGTTTAATATCGGTTCCGGCAGGGGCCTCAGCCTGAATGAGGTATTGGACCATATCGAGATCGTGACCGGCCGAAAAACCGAGAGGCTCTACACTCCCAGCCGGACATTTGACGTCCCGAAAAATGTATTGTCCATCGAACGCGCACAACGTTCACTCGGATGGTCGCCGAAGATAAGATTTGAAGAGGGTTTGAGGCGATACGCAGAGTGGCTGTCGCAAAATCTTGACTCTTGAGTTTTTCAGAAGATAATGGATAGAAAGCCCTTTATGTACTAAGTTTATTGTTAATTATAGAGGTGCATTATCAAATACTAAGCTTTTTGTAAATGGCGGAGGGAACAAAAGCTTAGGAGCAGATCGGAGGGAATATGAAAAAGATGGCAATTCTCTTTGTCTTGCTTAACTTCGGCTGATGGAGTTACATGGGATATCAGAAGCGCCGGAACGGTTACACCATCATTCATATTAGGAGTCAGCTACGGAAACGGCAACTTTGTGGCTGTGGGGTTAGGTTTTCTCATGACTTCGCCCGACGGTATAACGTGGACGTTCAGTAACGCCGGAACACGCGAATTCTTTTCTGCGGTTACATTTGGAAACGAGACCTTCGTCGTCGTGGGAAGCAACGGTACCATAATCCAATCAGACCCTGTGAAATAATTGTGGGAGACATTGCACGAGATCGGGAATTCGATGTATAGTTGAGGCGCTATGATTTTATATCCGATCCCTGACAGATATCCGAACACGATAGAAAATATTGTCTCAAAACTTGGGTCCGTGGGTATATGCACGGTCTGCGGGCGAATAACGTACTTTTGGAGATATTTTGATAACCACAGGGAATTCGGCCATTGCG
>JBAIXS010000171.1:0-6511 GCA_037916395.1 Candidatus Sulfobium mesophilum | reverse complement strand
CAGGAAGAATGTCTGATTTTGCATCTGTCGCTTTGAAGTAAAGATAAATAACAGTAATGGAGAGTACCAGCGTTGCAAGGCTGCCCAGTTATGAAAAGCGTTTACAACAACTGTAAACAGAAATGCTGTCTAGTACAAATTATACGGCCATCTCTCCAGCCCCTCATTAATGCTAGCGGGCATCCATTTCCGGACAGTTTCGGCTTGGAGTCTATTACGTATACCTAACCGTTCGCCTTGATCTCGACACTCTTGCACTTTGCTTTCATCGCCGCAATAAGGTCGTTTTCTACATCTCTCCTGTGAGTGCTCGCACACGAGATGCCACAGATGGATGCTGGGATGACGCCCAAAAAGCTTTTTGTCCTTGCCTGCGCATCTCAGCCTCCATTCAATTTGTAAATCTTGGTTCCACGGTATCACTCACCGGTGTACACGTCAAGCTACTGTCAAGCCCTCAGAATATTACATTTCAAGTGTAATTCCCTACGGTTTATAGTTTGGGTCAAATTCAACTCCCTTTGAACATATCTGGCAAGAAAGTCCTGATAAGAAAGTCCTGATATTGACATCACTTCAAAAGTGGATACCATTTAATCAAAGACATGATACAAATAGGCACTCTTGCTGCCAGATGGGGGGAATGAATGCTTTGGACGATTTTTGTAGTACTATTGATACTCTGGCTGTTGGGGCTGGTGAGCGGTTACACGATCGGCGGATTTATTCATGTGCTGCTGGTTATCGCTATCGTTGTGGTGTTGATCAGAATCATTCAGGGGCGAAGGCCTGTGTAAGTGGTTTGCAGGCATTAATTTGCCTTGGTTACATTTCTAAACCTTGAAATCTGATGATTGCCACAAGCCTGCTTCGACCAAGAGATAAGTGACTCAGGCAACCAGATGCGGAAAGTGGCGTGATGTCTGTTTCTCGGAATCAGCGGTAAGAAGTCGTGCTGCGCTGCTCTTTTTCCTCTACGAAAAGAGATTGGATCGATCTTCCCCTTCAAAGAACCAGGCTTGAAGGCGAAGAATAAAGTTTCTTATAAGAAGTAAAGGAGGAAAGTCATGCGAACCATATTACTCATCATTTTGATCCTCTTGCTTATCGGCGCACTGCCCACATGGCCCTACAGTTCGGGCTGGGGATACTATCCGAGCGGCGGTCTGGGATTGCTTCTTCTGATTCTGATCATCCTGTTGCTATTGGGACGGATATAAAAATGTAACGCCAATGGGTAAGAGCATCCCGGAATCTTAACAGAGGGTATTTTTGTGGAGCAGCCAAGCCACATCCGTCAGTCGAGGGAAAGAATGAGGCGTCTGCCAGTCGGGGCCGAAGTGCTTGCGGGCGGTGGCGTTCATTTTCGGGTCTGGGCGCCTCGACGAATAACGGTAGAAGTCGTTATCGAAAGCGGACCAGGATATCGGCAAACTGATGCATCCCAGACGGTCGAATTGAATCGGGAAGCCAGCGGCTACTTCTCGGGAGTGATGCCCGCCGCGGCTGACGGCACACTCTACCGCTATCGCCTCGACTCCGGCATCGACCTGTTTCCAGATCCGGCTTCCCGCTTCCAGCCGGAAGGGCCGCACGGTCCGTCCCAAGTGGTCGATCCGGCCAGGTTCCGTTGGACGGATGGACACTGGCCTGGGACTGACCTTCCAGGTCAGATTATTTACGAGATGCACATCGGGACATTCACCCCTGAAGGAACATGGAATGCTGCCTGTACTCTATTGCCTCGGTTGGCAGAAACCGGTGTGACACTCCTGGAGGTTATGCCGATCGCCGACTTTTCCGGCCGTTTTGGCTGGGGTTATGACGGTGTTGATCACTTCGCTCCGACGCGCCTGTATGGCACTCCTGACGACTTCCGTGAGTTTGTCAACCAGGCACACAACATTGGAATCGGTGTGATCCTGGATGTGGTCTACAACCACATGGGGCAGGATGGATGTTACGTCTCGGAGTTCTCAGAAGATTATTTTACGGATCGATACAAAACCGACTGGGGTCCTGCGCTCAACTTCGACGGCGAGAATTCGGGCCCAGTGCGAGAATTTGTCCTTTCGAACGTCAGCTACTGGATCGAGGAATTTCACCTCGACGGCTTACGCCTAGATGCCACACAGAATATTTATGATCGTTCATCCACGGAGCATATCCTTGCGGCTATTGCACGGCGAGTGCGGGAATCCGCACAAGGGCGCTCGACGGTCGTTGTGGCCGAGAACGAGTCGCAGCATACGATACTCGTACAGCCATCTGAACAGGGCGGTTACGGCATCAACGCGCTATGGAACGACGACTTCCATCATAGCGCCATGGTCGCTCTGACGGGTCATAACGAGGCCTATTTCACCGACTATCTCGGTACGCCCCAGGAGTTAATCTCTGCTGTCAAGTGGGGATTTCTTTATCAGGGGCAGCGGTATTCATGGCAACGGGCCAGGCGCGGCACCCCATGTTTCGGGCTGAAGTCAGAGACCTTCATCAACTTCATCCAAAACCACGATCAGATAGCAAACTCCAGTCGCGGTGACCGCATCCACCTCCTGACAAGCCCCGGAAGGTACAGGGCGATGACTGCGCTCATGATTCTCGCGCCGGGGACACCAATGCTCTTTCAGGGGCAGGAGTTTGCAGCATCGAGCCCTTTTCTCTACTTCGCCGATCACGGGACAGAGCTCAGAGAATATGTGAAAGAAGGACGCTACGAGTTCCTCCGGCAGTTTCGACGCTTGGCCTTGCAGGAAACTCGGGACCTTCTCGCGGACCCGACGGACCCCCAGACATTCAAAAGCTGCAAGCTTGACATGTCTGAGTACCGGCGCCATGCACAAGCCTATGCCCTCCATCGCGATCTCTTGAACCTCCGCCGCAAGGATCCGGTCTTCCATGCCCAACGACCCAATGGCGTCGACGGTGCCGTACTCGGCCAGACAGCCTTTGTCCTGCGTTTCTTTGGCGACAAGTTTGACGATCGGCTGCTTGTCGTTAACTTTGGCAGGGATCTGCACCTCGATCCGGCGCCGGAACCGCTTCTTGCGCCGCCCATGGAAAATGTTTGGGAAGTCCTCTGGTCCAGTGAAGATCCACGTTACGGAGGAGACGGCACTCCGTCCCTTGATACTGAAGAGAACTGGAAAATTCCGGGGGAAGCTGCCGTTGCCCTGATACCAAAAGTGCAAGGGAAAGGGCAAGTTGGCTGATCCGGTTCGGATCATATCACGGCGTGATACCGACGCCTCCAGCCTGGAGCCGCTACTGAATCGTGAGTGGCTAGTGACAAACGGTCTCGGGGGTTATGCCTCCGGGACTATCTCGGGCGTCATCACACGTCGATATCACGGAATGCTGATCGCTGCGCTTTCTGCTCCCCTAGGCCGCATGCTTATGCTCAGCCAACTCTCGGAACAGCTGAGGCTCCCAAACGGGAAAGTAATCCGATTGGGAGGCGAGGAATTCGTGGGCGGCCTGGTGGAAATGGAAGGGGCCCGTCTTTTAACGGAGTTCCGACTTGAGATGGGGTTACCGGTCTGGCGTTATGAATTTGATGGTTTTACGCTTGAGAAGCAAATTCTTATGCCTCATATGCAAAACACAGTGCACGTGACCTATCGGCTGATCAGTGGCCAAGGCCGGATCCGGCTGAAACTGCGCCCCGCAATGCATTTTCGATCCCACGACGCACAGACAAACTTACCCATCACGGAGCCATATGTGCTCACTTCAGTGGAAGACCGTCTCGAGCTGACGGGACCTTCGCATCTGCCGCCCCTGCGAATGCTCGTATATGGTGAGAGAAGAGTCTTCACCGTCGAGGGAAAGACCCTTCGCCAATTGCGCTATCGCATCGAGGAAAGCAGGGGCTATGAGAGCAGCGGCGAACTTTGGAGCGCGGGTTATTTTGGCTTAGACATCGCGCAGGGTCTGGACGCCACGCTGGTGGCATCGACCGAGAAGTGGGACGCCGTCCGAGACCTCAGTCCGGGGGATGCGCTCAATGCTGAGCTCGAGCGGCGTGGACGATTGACGGCCAAGGCCCATCCGAACACTCAAGGTAGCATGGGGGCCGAACTCGTACTAGCTGCAGACCAGTTCATTATCACTCCCGCAGGAAGAGCCGAGGATGTCCGCGCCCGTGCCGCCGGTGATGAAGTGCGCACCCTAATAGCCGGATATCACTGGTTTACCGATTGGGGCCGCGACACCATGATCAGTCTGGAAGGTCTAACCCTGACCACTGGCCGCTACATTGAAGCAGGTTATATCCTCCGCACCTTCGCCCATTACGTGCGCGACGGTCTCATTCCGAACCTTTTCCCTGAGGGTGAGAAGGAGGGCCTATATCACACTGCTGACGCTACGCTCTGGTTCTTTCATGCCCTGCATAGATACGTGGAGATTACTGGTGATCGCGAAACTCTCCGCCTCATTTTTCCCAAGCTCCTGGATATCATCGAACACCATCTGCGTGGCACGCGATTCGGGATAGGCGTCGATATCAGGGACGGACTCCTCAGACAGGGTGAGAAAGGATATCAGCTGACATGGATGGACGCAAAAGTTGGCGATTTCGTTGTCACCCCGCGGCGAGGCAAGGCCGTGGAGATTAACGCTCTTTGGTACAACGCGCTCCGCCTGCTGGAAAAATGGGTGCGCGAGGAGCGAGGCGAAGAAGCAGCAACTTCTTATGCAAAACACGCAGAACGAGCCGGTGAATCTTTCAATAAGCGTTTCTGGTGCGCCGAGCTTGGTTACCTCTACGACGTCGTCGACGGCGAACAAGGCAACGATTCTGCTTGCCGTCCGAATCAACTGTTCGCCATCTCACTTCCATTTCCGATACTTGACCAGAGCCGTTGGGAACCGGTTGTAGAAATCGTTCGCGAGCGGCTGCTCACACCAGTCGGACTTCGTTCTCTGGCCCCCGGTCATCCCAGCTACAAATCCAAGTACTTTGGCGATCTCCGTGCCCGGGACGCGGCCTATCACCAGGGAACGGTCTGGGCATGGCTAATCGGTCCCTTTATCGATGCATGGTTGAAAGTCCACCCTGACGATCGCGCGGGCGCACACCGCCTCTTAGAGGGCTTCAATGCACATCTGGAAGAAGCTTGCATCGGCTCTATCAGTGAGATCTTCGATGCGGAGGAACCGTTCCATCCCCGTGGGTGTGTGGCCCAAGCTTGGAGCGTGGCGGAAGTCCTGAGATGCTGGGTGGGTACCGTGGGGAGGGATTAAGAGTTGGAACTTAGGGCCGTGGCAATTCTTTGTGTTGGATTTCTATGCATTTCAGCAAATCTTTCTGGCAAAACGTCCGAAGGAGTGGATGAGTCGCTCAGAGCTGCACAGTCCAATTTGAGGCCGGAGCATATTCCTCCGCAATCACAACCCTCCGAACCATCATGGCCCGAAATCCCAATAAAGCTGGTGTGCATTATTGGCTGGGACGCGCCTACTATGAGTTGCACGATTACGACAGTGCTATCAGACACTTGAGAAGCTGTACGCGGCTCGATAAGCGGAATTCCCTTTATCGCCAGTGGCTTGGTCTCGCCTATGGTGGCAAAGCAGATCGTGAGAGCAGTTTATTCGTAGCTCTTAAGGTCCAGCGAGAATTTGAAAAGGCGGTCCGCTTGAACCCCTCGAACATTAGTGCGAGAAGATATCTTCAGCAGTTCTATATGGCTGCTCCCTGGATTATAGATGGCAGTGACAAGGCTCGTGAGATGGTTGATGCCATATCTGCGATAGATGCGGTTGAGGGCCACCTAGCACGCGCTCAATTGTATCTCAAGGATCTTAAGAAACCTGACCTTGCCGAGAACGAATATATCCTTGTCTTAGGTGCTGAGCCGAGCAGGCTTGAGCCATATCTTGAGATAGCGGCTTTTTATCAGGACCAAAAAAATGGCGCTGCCATGGAGGCAATAATTCAAAAGGCAGAACAGGTGGATCCTTCGGACCCCCGGCTAGCTTATTATCATGGAATCGCGGGCATAATTGCCGGCGAAGACCTAAAAGCCGCTGAGAAGTCCTTAAAGTCCTATCTAACCGAAACCCCTGAGCGGAGCGACTGGCCTTCGCACGCAGCCGGCAACGAGTGGCTTGGAAGGCTTTACGAACAGCAGGATAAGCTCGTGGAGGCAGCCGAACAGTATCGGGCCGCATTGCAGATCGATCCTGGTCGAAAAGGGGCGCGTGAGAGACTTGAACGGTTGGAAAAGTTATCCAGGTAGTTGCTGAGCCCCTGCAAAGGTTTCCTTCGGAAACAAAAGTTGGGTGCTGCTGTGGTCTATCAGGCTTAGGGCGTCCACTATAGGGCGAACTAAACGGCAACTCTTCTCTTCCTAAGGTGTTCAGTACAAACGGGAAGAGAGAGGTTCGGGAAATGGCAATTGGTGGCAGGTACAGGAAGACATCGAAAAAATTAGCGAGGCCTTTGCTAGTCGCCCTCGCAGGACATACTACAGGTCAAAACTTTCCAGGCTATCCACCTAAG
>JBAIXS010000170.1:0-1709 GCA_037916395.1 Candidatus Sulfobium mesophilum | reverse complement strand
TTCGGTGTTCTGGCGGGTACCGGTTTCGGCCTCGGCTATTCCGCGGCGACCCCTGCCGCTGTCAAATGGTTTCCTTCCGAGAAGAAGGGATTGATTACGGGGATCGTTGTTAGCGGATTCGGTCTCGCGCCGGTATATATCGCGCCATTCAGCAAATACCTTATTCAGGATTATGGCGTCAGCGATGCCTTCCGGGTTCTCGGCGCGGTCTTCGCCGTGTTCGCGGTTTTCATAGCGCAGTTCATAGTAAATCCTCCGCTCGCCAGAATTGCTTCGCTCCAGAAGAACAAGGTCGTTGGCAATTCTAAGGTAGATTTCAACTGGAGGGACATGTTAAAAACCCGGACATTCTACTTCCTGTGGTTCGAGTATGCCTGCGCCGCAACGGCCGGTCTCATGATCATCGGCCACCTCGCAAAAATAGTTTCAGTACAGTCCGGCAATGCAATCCGGGCAGGATTTATGTTTGTTATTCTGCTTGCGGTTTTCAATGCAGCGGGACGCATCATCGCAGGGATTGTATCTGACCGGATCGGAAGAATCAGGACGATCATGCTGGTCTTCATCAGCCAGGCAGCTATCATGTTTTTCTTCGCGAAGTTCTCTACTGTGGGGACGTTTATTCTGGGGTCTGCCGTTGTCGGATTCAGTTACGGCGCCTGCCTCTCGCTCTTCCCATCCGCGACTGCTGACTTCTGGGGAACAAAAAATCTGGGCCTCAACTACGGCATTATGTTTACTGCATGGGGAGTGGGTGGGGTGTTTGGGCCTATCATGGCCGGAAAAATTGCAGACATGACCGGGAGCTATAACATCGGGTATCTCATATCATCGGCGCTCCTGATCATCGGGGCTTTAACGACCCTCGTCACAAAGGCGCCCGCAAAGAAAATATCGCCTGTGCAGGAAACCGATATAGCGCCACAGGGTGCCCAGGATGCCATTGACCTGGATCATCCCGCGGCATACAAAGTGCGCTATAAGCAGGTATAGCCGCTATTAGGAGAAGTGCCTTAAGAAAGTGAACAAGAGGCTAAGCGCCAGGCCTGTCGTATAAATCTTTTCTTCATAAGCCTGGCCTTAGTCTTGGTCCTCAGGGCCGTAGGCGTTCTTTCGTCTTTCCCGCAACTATCCAGCATAAGGCCCCCCAAAAAAGCTATTTTTATTGACTGCCTACCGCCCTTTTCCTATAATCTCTATCAAAAGGCAGCAGCCGCATAAAAATAAATGTTGGGCAATAAAATTATACGGAGAATAATAAAATGAAAAAGAAGTCGATAATTCTGGCTCCTTTGATGATGTTATTGTTTGCTCTTCCACTTTATGCCGAAAGCACCTTAGCTCTTCAGGAAAAATGCTCAAAAGGGGCAGAGCAATTTGTGGAACGTCTTAATAATGTTGAATCGTTTATTTCGCACTATAATAAAAAACGGGATCAATGTTTCATACGCGTCGGTTTTTATCTCGGAGTCAAGACAGAGGATATTACACTGAATAACAAAAAGTATACCCTCAGACATCCTCAATGGACGGTTGCTCTATATAATGTGTTCGACGGTAAAATACTTGGCAATTGCTCATATACCGGAATGGAAAAGCAAGACTGTTGGATAGAAAATACAAAATGCAATAACATTGATGAATTTGAAAAGCTCATAAAGCCATACTTAGAAGAATAAAAAATGACCAACAAAAAAATCGAGGCGACC
>JBAIXS010000169.1:0-3390 GCA_037916395.1 Candidatus Sulfobium mesophilum | reverse complement strand
CCGACGTCAGTGAGGACAGCGCTTCTTACGGTATGGTTGCAAAGAGTGATGTTATCGAGGAAGTGGATCGGAAACAGATTAAGGGCTTAAAAGATTATGAGAAGGTTGTCTCAACCATAGGGCCTTCCGACACGGTCTTACTATTGCTGTACCGAAATGGAGGATTCATTTACGTAACCATAAAACAGTCGGAGGAGCAGGGAAAGTGAGATGATGCCTAAAGCTGCGGGAATTTTCTCATTTATACTATGCTTCTTTTTCCTCGGCTCTTCTTCAGAAGCGTTGATGAGGGAGCACGTTTACGAAAAGATTCTTCCCAATGGCCTGAAGGTTCTTCTTTTGGAAAACCATAAGGCCCCTGTTGTCACGTTTCAGATATGGTATCGGGTAGGCTCGCGAAATGAGGAATGGGGGAAAACGGGTCTTTCTCATATGCTTGAACATATGATGTTTAAGGGGACGGAGAGAGTCCCCCCTGAAGAGTTTTCCCGAATCATTCAGGAAAACGGAGGGAACGACAATGCCTTCACGGGGACTGACAATACCGCATATTTTGAAAATATCAGCGCCGAGCATTTACGGATACCCGTGGAACTCGAATCCGACCGGATGGAGCATCTTATCCTTAGGGAAAGTGACTTCAAGACGGAGCGACAAGTTGTAATGGAAGAACGGAGACTCAGGACGGATGATGATCCAAAGGCCTGCCTGCTTGAACAGTTGGAGGCAACCGCATTCCAGATCCAGCCGTACCACTGGCCCACAATAGGCTGGATGGAAGATATCAGCCGTTTCACGCTTGAGGACCTGAAAGCATACCATCGTGCTTACTACAACCCAGCTAATGCCTTCCTCGTTATCGTGGGTGACTTCAGGAAAAAAGAAATCATGCCGGTGATCGAAAAGGCATTTGCCTCAGTACCTAAAGGCAAGGCTCCTGATCAGAATAAAGATCAGGAGCAGCCGCAGCAAGGAGAGCGAAGGATCCTTGTGAAAAAAGAGGCACAGCTTCCGTTTCTTGTGATGGGATATCACGTGCCCAATCTGCAGGCTACCGACAGCTATGCGCTCGAAGTTCTCTCCTCGATCCTTTCCAACGGCAAAAGTTCGAGGTTATACAGGAGTCTTATCCTGGAAAAGGAGCTGGCGTTGGCTGCTGATACGGATTACTCTCTCGTCTCCAGGGATCCGGGTCTTTTCTACGTCACGGTAGAGCCTCTTCCTGGAAAAGATACAGGAGACGTAGAAAAGGCTTTGAATCACGAGATCGAGCTGCTGCAAAAGGAACCGGTCGGCAAACATGAACTCGAAAAGGCGAAGAACCAACTGGAAGCTTCTTTCATATATGGACAGGATTCACTCTTTTATCAGGCGATGCTGCTGGCACAATACGAGATAGTCTCCGATTGGCGGACTATCGATGATTACATTCCGTCAATAAGAAAAGTAACTGCGGAAGACGTCATGCAGGCGGCAAAAAAGTATCTGGTTGCGGACAACCGCACGGTGGGAATACTCATTCCGCTTCCGGTTGCAAAAGGCAGGCCCTCTCAATCGTCACCCGCCGGCAAAGACCGTGCAATAAGGTAAGGAGCATTTTAGCGATGAGACTGCGGAATCAGATTTTTGTTTTGACTGCGCTGTTAATTATTTCTCTCTTCCTGTTTGAGCGCAAGCTCTTTGCCATGCCCCCTGTGCAGAAGACAGTGCTTTCCAACCGCCTTGTCCTGCTTCACAGCGAGGACCATTCCCTCCCTTTTGTGACCCTGCAACTTCTCATTGACGCAGGCTCCGGCAGAGACCCTTCCGGGAAGGAGGGCCTGGCACATCTTACTGCCCGGGGAATTCTTCTCGGCACCTCCGGGCACACGGCTTCCGCACTTAATGAAGAACTGGATTTCCTTGGGGCTTCGCTAGAAGCATCCGCAGGCAGGGACTACACGATTCTTAGCCTTCGCGTTCTTAAGAAGGATCTGGATCAGGGGTTTGCGCTTTTTGTGGAGGCATTTGCCAAACCGACTTTTCCGGATAAAGAGCTTAAACAGGAAGTGGAAAAAACAATTGCCCTCATCAAGTCGCAGGAAGACGAGCCGGGGGAAGTTGCGGAAAAAGAGTTCCTTAAGACACTTTACCTTTCCGGCCCATACGGGCATCTGACAATAGGGACAAGCGACTCGCTGCCAAGGCTGACCAGGGAGGATATCAGCAAATTCTATGAGACATATTATCGCCCGAACAACTGCACCCTCGCGATAGTCGGAGATATTACTGCCGAAGAAGTAAAGACCAGGATCATACCTTTCCTGGAAAAACTTCCGGTTGGAGATATTCCAAAAGCTGCCATGAAGACTGTCTTTTCCGAAGGTCCGGTTACCGTCAAGATTGACCGCAAAATCACCCAGGCAAATATAATACTGGGCAACCCTGGGATAACGAGAGAAAATCCTGATTTCTATGCGCTTACAGTGATGAATTATATCCTTGGCGGGGGTGGATTTGCATCCAGACTGCTCCAGGAAGTCCGGGATAAGAGGGGGTTGGCTTACTCAGTAGAAAGTTTTTTTGACCCGGGAAGATATACCGGCTCGTTCCAAACAGTCCTTCAGACAAAAAATTCATCTGCCCTGGAAGCGATCTCCCTTATACTCCAGCAGATAAAGCGAATAAGGGAGGAGTTTGTCTCTGATAAGGAACTGGAAGGGGCAAAAAAGTATCTCATCGGCAGTTTTCCGCTGCGTATTGATACCCAGGCCAAACTTGCCGGCATTATCCTTCAGGAAGAATACTTCGGGCTCGGCCTTGATTATCCGGAAAGGTATCCCTCCCTCATAAGATCAGTAAGCCGGGATGACGTTCTCAGAGTTGCAAAAACCTATTTGCATCCTGAAGGCTATGTCATGGTTGTTGTAGGAAACTTGAAGGAAGCGGGTATTGCCCCGGATGAGAGCAGCCCTCTAAAAAAAGGGGCTCCATCCCGGTAAACGGCAAGAGAAAGGTTCTGAATAAGCCGGCAGCGGATTACAGCGGGCCAAATCACTAGGTTGCTTGGGTTGTAAAAGGTGCTTCACAGCACGAAGATTATCGGGTTATTCCCGAAACCGTCTATTTCCTTTAATTGAACGTTGTCGCCCTGATTAATAAGTTTGTCAGCAATTAGCTTGTCGATCATGGTGCTCACGAACAATTTATTTAACTGAATGGAAAAATATAATCTGAGAAACAGCCGGTGATGAACGTCCTCGAATTTTCCTCTCTCGTCTTGGTCGGCTCCTTTTTTGCCGGTCTCCTGGGATCATTGACAGGGCTTGGGGGAGGCGTTGTTATCGTACCCTTATTGACACTGGCATTTGGTGTTGATATCCGTTACGCAATCGGTGCATCGCTGGTTTC
>JBAIXS010000168.1:0-2403 GCA_037916395.1 Candidatus Sulfobium mesophilum | reverse complement strand
TTGATCATAGGGAAGGGGCATGCTGCACAAGCATGCGCTGTTGGATTTTGTTCGGATGAGCACTTAAAATTTGATATTAAGCGGGAGGTATAGTAATGACTGACGAAAAGGTTAAGGAAATTATTGCAAAGCAGTTGGGTGTGAATGTTGCCGAGGTTACACCGGAAGCTTCGTTTGTGGAAGATCTGGGTGCGGACTCTCTGGATACCGTTGAACTCGTGATGGCTTTTGAGGAGACCTTCAATATAGAAATACCTGATGAGGATGCGGAGAAGATAACGAAGGTTAAAGACGCGATCGAGTATATAAAAAACAAACAGTCTTAATGAGCGGAAAAAGGGTTGTTGTAACAGGCGTGGGGCTGATCAGCCCTCTCGGCGTCGGAGTGGAGAAGAGCTGGGGCGGATTGCTTCAGGGTCGCTCGGGTATCAGAAAGATAACCCATTTTGATGCATCCTTGTTTGCAACCAAAATAGCCGGCGAGGTCGACGGATTCAAAGCCGAAGATTATATTGAGCCGAAAGAAGTCAAAAAGATGGACAGGTTCATCCATTTCGGCGTTGCCGCCTCGACAATGGCTATCGCAGATTCCGGCCTGAAGATAGACGAAAATAATGCGGCGCGCGTTGGCGTTTATGTGGGCGCCGGCATGGGCGGTCTTCCAACGATTGAACATTACCACAAAGTAATGCTGGAAAAGGGGCCGCGAAGGATCACGCCTTTTTTCATACCTATGCTTATTATTAACCTTGCCGCCGGACAGATATCCATAAAGTTCGGGGCCAAGGGGCCGAATTCGGCGCCTGCTACTGCGTGCGCTACAGGCAGCCACGCAATAGGCGACGCTTTTAAGGTCATCCAGCGCGGCGATGCGGACGCCATGATTGCGGGCGGCACCGAGTCCGTCATTACTTCAATGGGCATCGGAGGGTTCAACGCGATGAAGGCGCTGTCGACCAGGAACGATGAGCCGGAGAAGGCGAGCCGTCCTTTCGACAGGGACAGGGACGGCTTCGTTATGGGGGAAGGCGCCGGAATCATGATTATCGAAGAACTTGGGCATGCTCTTGCGCGCGGGGCAAAGATTTATGCTGAAATTGCCGGGTATGGCCTTACGGGAGACGCATATCACATAACTTCGCCGGCGCCTGGCGGAGAGGGAGCAGCGCGGTGCATGGCTATGGCGCTTAAAGACGCTGGTATGGACCCTTCGGAAGTCGACTATATAAATGCACATGGGACATCCACGAAATACGGTGATGAGCTCGAAAGCGCTGCGATCAAGACTGTCTTCAAAGAGCACGCTTATAAGGTCGCGGTCAGTTCGACGAAGTCGATGACCGGTCATCTTCTCGGGGCTGCGGGCGGAGTTGAAGCTGTCGTCTGTGCACTCAGCATCCGTGACGGCATGATACCGCCGACTATCAACCTCGACAACCCTGATCCGGAATGCGACCTGGACTACGTTCCTCACAAGGCAAGAAAGACCGATATCGGGGCGGCATTGTCAAATTCCTTCGGTTTCGGCGGCACGAACGCCTGTCTTCTCTTTAAGAAATTCTCAAATTGACCAATCCGAAAACACAACGGAAGCTGGAAGAGCTCGAAAATAAGCTCGGCTATGTATTTGTCAACAGGGACCTTCTTGCCGAAGCCCTCACGCATAAATCCTACTATCACGAAAACAGGGCTAAGACGCCTTCCTGCAACGAACGGCTCGAATTTCTTGGAGATTCAGTTATAGGTCTGATAGTTGTGGAATATCTTTTCCTTATGACGCCGCAATACGAAGAATCTGTCCTTGCAAAGATGAAGTCTTATCTCGTCTGTGAATCGGTATTAGCCGATATCGCGGTGTCGATTTCTCTGGGCAGATATATCCTCCTTGGAAAAGGGGAGGATTCGACCGGCGGCAGGATCAAAAAATCGATCCTCTCTGATGCCCTTGAGGCTGTAATAGGTGCTGTCTACCTTGATGCAGGCTTTGAAAAGGCGCGGGAGATTGTCCTTTCATTTTTTAGTCAGTGGATAGAGAAGGTGACCGAAGAGGGCGAATTTTACGACTATAAGACTGAACTTCAGGAAAAGACGCAGCTTATCTACGGAGCCCTGCCCCAATATAAGGTCATAAAAGAACAGGGGATGGAGCATAAGAGGGTTTTTACGGTTTCTGTTTCCCTCAACGGCAGGGAACTGGGGGTTGCCTCCGGAAAGAAGAAGAAAGAGGCCGAAGCCCTGGCCGCAAAAGAAGCTCTTTGGAAGCTTAAGGGATAACGGCTTCTCAGCTAAAGTTGATTATCTCCCCGGCTCAGCCTGAAATTTAAATGAACCATTTACTGTGCTCTGCTTCTACTCAGATCAATAACACCGCCATAGCACCCTGTAATTATTTGAAGTCGTGCC
>JBAIXS010000167.1:0-4292 GCA_037916395.1 Candidatus Sulfobium mesophilum | reverse complement strand
CCAACAGCTCAACCTTGTTCCAACACGACTATCGTCGCTCCCCATCCCCCGCCATCCTCCCCGGCGAGTTTGAAAGAGGCGATGCCAGGCAGTTTCCCCAGTATCGAATGAACTGTTTCCCTCAGCGCCCCGGTCCCCTTGCCATGGATAATGCGTATCTCAAATATGCCCTTTTGCCTGCATGCGGCAATGTAGTCGGGAAGTAAATCCCTTACATCGCGCGGGTTGAAGGTATGCAGATCGAGCACCCCGTCTATCGGGAGTTCGACCGGCGCGCCGTCTACTTCTGTTTCCCGGTCCTTCATCCATTGCTCCTCTTTGTAATAATGACGTCAGGATTTTACTGTAACCGCGATAATATTTTAATATAATCAAGGGGAGGAAAAAGTGAAACAGTGGCTTCTCCAAAAGAGATGGCGCGTTCTTCTTGCGGGATTTCTGACTGTTGCTCTCCCCCTCGTCGGCCTCACGCTTTATGTCTATTTACAAGTTATTGCGGAATTCGAGAAAATCGGACTGCGGGAAATCCAGACTTTTTTCAATCTGGCCGTTTATCACACCGAAGAGAAGATCAACGACGACATCTCCAGCGGAAAGATCTTTGCTTCCAGGCCTCAACTGCTGGAGGCCTTGCAAAAAGGCGATAGAAACAGCGTCGGTCAAAACCTTAAGGACCTCCTTCAGAATCTGACGAATATGGAAAGGGCTGCAATCACTAACCGAAGAGGAATCATGCTTGCCAACTACCCTGAAGAGCCGGATGTTATCGGCATTGATTTTTCCTTCAGAGACTGGTACCGGGGCGTATCGAAAAAATGGGAGCCGTACGTGTCCGATTTTTTCCTGATTGAGACCAAACCCACGAGATATCTTTTCGTGATTGCTGTCCCAATCAAGGATGGGTCCGGTGAAGTCGCCGGAGTGCTTGTCCTGCAACCCGGGGAGGACTACTTAAAAAATATACTTGCTCAAATGAGCATAGGAAACAGTTTTTTGTATGCTGTAGATAAGCACGGCAACCTTATCTATCACCCCCAATACAGTCTCGACAGAATCATCGATTTCTCAAAAATTCCCGCAGTCGATAAAGTAAAGAAGGGCATATCGGGTATCGAACAGAACTATGATACAATGCATAAAGAGCGGATTATCTCAGCGTTCCGGCCTATGAAGTGGGGATGGGGCATTATCATGCAGAGGCCCGCGGAAGAGGTGTTTCATCATTCGGGCGAGACTGCACTGGGACTTTTTCTCCTGGCAGCGTCCTTCCTGGTTTTGGGAGGGATCACTGCTTATAAAGGGGCCGGGCTGCTTTTTTCTTCTCACAGACTTTCGCTGGAGCTTCAGAAAAAGGAAAGACACGAAAGAGAGATGAAGGAAATGCTCAGGACAGAACTGGACGAGCATCTTCGCACCGGACAAAGATTGGCCGAGACTATGGCTGAACTTGAGCGGTCGAATAAGGAACTCGAGCAGTTTGCTTATGTTGCCTCACATGACCTGCAGGAGCCCCTGCGAAAAATTACTAACTTTATCGACCTTCTGAAAAAGCGCTACGAGGACGAATTCGACCAGGAAGCGGCAGGCTATCTGCGCCATGTCGTGGAGGGCTCCAAAAGGATGCAGAGGCTTATCAACGATCTTCTCGCGTACTGCCGCATTGATACGAGGGGAAAACCTTTTCTCCAAACCGACTTCAACAGAGTTCTGGTCAGTGTCCTTTCGGATCTGGACAAAGCCATAAAAAGCAGCCGCGCCGAAATAACGCATGACCCGCTGCCTGTATTGAGGGCCGACGAGATGCAAATGAGTCAGGTCTTTCAGAACCTCATCGGCAATGCTATCAAGTTTTGCCGGGATGCGCCGCCTCGCATCCATATTGCGGCCAGACGTGAGGTCAATGGATGGATATTTTCAGTGAGCGACAACGGCATAGGGATAAAGATGGACTTTTTTGATCGCATCTTCGTAATGTTCCAGCGGCTCCATACCCAGACGGAATATCCTGGCACCGGCATCGGACTTGCCGTTTGCAAAAAGATTATTGAGAGACACGGAGGAAATATCTGGGTGGAATCGGAAGTCGGGAAAGGCACCACTTTTTATTTCAGTATTCCCGAAAAAAGCATGGTGAATAAATGAGGATCGATAACAAAGTAATAAAGGTATTGCTGATTGAAGATGATCCTGATCACGCCTTCCTTTTCCAGGAAATTTTAAAAGCCGAAAAGGCCGCGTCCGTGAGCATAACTCATTCGGACAGATTGTCTTCCGCCCTTGAACGTCTATCATATGAACAGTTTGATATAATCGTGTCGGACCTGGGTCTTCCCGACAGCCGGGGCATAGAGACATATCTGAGGATACATGCCGGGTTTCCTGATATCCCCGTAATCGTGCTTACCGGGATGGACGACGAGGACCTTGCGTTAAAGGCCGTGCAGGGAGGCGCACAGGACTATCTCGTAAAAGGGAGTGTCGAGGGGGACCTTCTCATACGGTCAATGCGATACGCGATAGAACGCCAAAAAATGATAGCTCAACTGGAAAAGAACCTGAAGGAGATCAAAACGCTGCGGGGGTTAATCCCCATGTGCGCATGGTGCAGGAACATCCGTGATGACAAAGGATACTGGCTTAAGGTTGAAAGATATATAGAGGAACACACGGACGCTGCTTTTTCCCACGGGATCTGCCCCCGATGCATGAAGAAGTTCCATCCCGAGCTCCATGAAAAGATACTGAAAGATGAACTCATAAAAAAAGACCCGGGAGTAATTCCCGAGGACGAGACGACGAAACATTATGGCCCTATAAAAGTCTTGTTGATCGAGGACGATCCGGGCGATGCGGATTATATACGGGCACTGTTATCAGGTAAAACGGGGCGCCTGGATGTAATTTACGCGGACCGCTTATCCTCCGGGATAGAACATCTGGCGAAAGAAAAATTTACTGTGGTTATTTCGGACCTCGGACTGCCCGACAGCCAGGGAATTGAGACCTTCATCAGAATCCATACGCTCTATCCGGATCTCCCCGTGATTGTTCTTACGGGTCTCCATGATGAAGAACTTGCGATGAGAGCGGTGCGAAGCGGCGCACAGGACTATCTCGTCAAAGGTCAGCTGGACGAGAGCTCCCTTCTGAAGACTATCAGTTATTCAGTCGAACGCCAAAAACTTATGACGACGCTTGAGAACAGACTGAGGGAAATCGGGAAACTGGGGAGGGAGCGCAAGAATATTCTCTCCATGTTCGCTCATGACATCAAAAATGCGATCATCCCTTCCCTGGGTTTTCTGGCAAGAATTCTTTCGGGGAAATCCCGCAATTCGACGGCTGACCTTGAATCAATTAGGGAACAACTCACAACAGCCGAGCATCTGCTGACAACTTTCATCGATTTCTCAAGGTTTGAGACAGAAGAATATAAGCCGCTGATTGCTCAGTTCGATCTGGAGGCCGCTCTGATCAAACAAGTTGAGGGTTTAAAGAGGCAAGCCGACCTCAAAAAACTGAAAATATCGTACAGCTTTTCACAGAAACCATTTCCTCTAATAAAAGCCGACGGAGCTATGATAAACCGCGTAATCGCCAATCTCCTCGATAACGCCATCAAATATACTGCCGAAGGGATTATAAATATAAATATTCTAAAGGTTGACAACGATGTTCTTTTGCAGGTCCAGGACAGCGGCATCGGCATTCCCGAAGACCAGCTTCCGCACATATTTGATGCTTTTTACAGGGCGACTCACGAGATAAGCGGATCAGGTCTTGGCCTGTCGATTGCCAAAACAATCGTCGAGTCACACGGCGGTCAGATCTGGGTAAAAAGCACGCCAGGGAAAGGGAGCACCTTCAGCTTCACTCTTCCGCAGGAGAAGTGATTAAGGCCTCATAATTGAATACACATTTTTCATGAAAATCTCCCCTCTACCTCTCTCCGAAATCATAACTCCCCCTTCCCCCTCTTATCTTAAGAGAGGGAAGCGGAGCTAGGGGCCGTTATTTTAAAGAGGGGTATTTCCTCCCTTTGGCAAAGGGAGGTTAGGAGGGATTTTCCGGGACCGAAGATTCTTCGAAGGCTGCGCAGATACCCGAATATATCAGGCCCGTTGAACCGTCCATGCTTATCGGCATCCCTTCGGTAATTATCTGACGGCCTATCAGCGCGTAACTTTCACCATTTTCATCGAGCTTCACCTCCATGTCCGAGCAGCCCACTATAGCTGTCAGCCCGAACTTCTGCGCAAGTATGGACGCATGGGAAGCAACCCCGCCTCCTG
>JBAIXS010000166.1:0-2299 GCA_037916395.1 Candidatus Sulfobium mesophilum | reverse complement strand
GATGCTCAAGGAAGAAGTGGACGAAGAAGACATCGCACAGGTCGTATCGAAGTGGACTGGAATCCCTGTATCGAGGATGCTGGAAGGCGAGGTTCAGAAGCTTCTTAATATGGACGAGCGGATCAGGATGAGAGTCGTCGGTCAGGACGAGGCCATAGAGGCGGTCTCAAATGCTGTCCGGAGGGCAAGGGCGGGCATACAGGACCCCAACAGACCTATCGGCTCGTTTATCTTTCTGGGTCCGACCGGAGTCGGAAAGACAGAACTGGCCAAGGCGCTTGCAGAGTTTCTCTTCGATGACGAAAATGCGATGATAAGGATCGATATGTCGGAGTATCAGGAGCGCCATACAGTGTCGCGTCTGATCGGGGCCCCTCCCGGCTACGTCGGATATGAAGAGGGAGGGCAGCTGACAGAGGCCGTAAGAAGGCGGCCCTATTCGGTAATCCTTTTCGATGAAGTTGAGAAGGCTCATCCTGAGGTCTTTAACCTTCTGCTTCAGATGCTCGACGACGGCAGACTCACCGACAGCCACGGAAAGACTGTGGACTTCAGAAACACGGTCGTTATCATGACTTCAAACATTGGGAGCACCCACATACAGGAGATGCTTGCCGAGAGGGAAAAGAGCCCCTTCGCCTACTGGGTCGACAACACTGACAACACCTTCAGGGAGAATGTGATGAATGACCTGAAGGCATTTTTCAGGCCTGAGTTTCTCAACCGGGTTGACGAAATTGTCATCTTTAATCCTCTTACAAAAGGTCTGCTGAAGCAGATAGTCGAGATTCAGGTAAACAGGATGAAGAAATATATAATGGAAAAGCAGATCGATGTCACTCTGACGGAGGCTGCAAAAGAATATTTCGCGACAATAGGGTTCGATCCTGTCTATGGAGCGCGGCCGCTTAAACGGGTGCTGCAGAAGATGATTCTGAATGAACTTGCCAAAAAGATCCTCGACGGAACATTTGTCGAGGGCGACTTGGTAGAAGTAGATTACCAAAATGGCCGGGTCACATTTACCAAGGTTGTGACCGCTCAACTGGCGCACTGATAATAAAATCTTCCGCCTGGCCGGTGGCTGTTTTGCCCCGGCCGGGCTTTCTTTTTTCTTCCCGGTTCTGTCTTGGTAGGGCACGGCCTAGTGTGGTGTTTCATAAGTTCTTACTATTTGTCATTGCGAGTGACGGCAGTCCCGAAGCAATCCCACAGCGAGATTCTTCGCTTTGCTCTGAATGACAGACTTATTGCAGTTATTTCTGAGAGCCGGAGCCCTGGATTCTCGCCCCGGCGAGTCGCAGACGGTGACCGTGTCAAGCACGGAATGACAAGCTCGATTTTGAGGCTGAACCACTCTATCAAGTGTAAAGAAGCTTTGGACTCACTGCATTAGTTGATAGACGCCTCAAGCCCTGCGTGCTGTTTCCCCTTCTGTGTTATAATTTCAAAGTTTCTTATTTCCATTAACAGGAGGGAAAAGTGAGCCTTAAAGAAGATAAAGATGTCGAATCACTTGAAGGGTCGTTGGAAGGTTACAAGGGCAAGATTATGCCTGTCAATAAAGGGTCTCTCACATGGGACAAGGACCTGATATTTGTTGCGCGGACGCAGCGCGGATATGAGATCGAATTCGACGCAGCTGCTCAGTGGGGCTGCATTCCGACTGAAAGCCTTCTTTTGAGCGTTGCCGGCTGCATGGCGATAGATGCGGTATCGTTTCTTCAGAAGATGAAGTGCGTAATCTCGAAGTTTAAGATCGACATCCAGGGTGAGCGGAACCCGACGCCTCCGCAGTACTACAAGAAGATTGATATGGTCATCCATATTTCGGGGGAAAACATCACCCCAAAAAAGATGGAAAGGGTAATTGCACTTTCACAGGAAAAATACTGCTCAGTATACCACTCGCTTAGGAAGGACCTTGAGGTCAAGGTCAGCTACGCTATCGAATAAGAAACGGCTAGTATATGAACGTTGCCGGGTCCTTGAGCGCGTGGCAGCGCTGGCAGAGTTGCTGAGCCTCTTTTTTCCCTATGCGCCATATATGCGCCTTGTGGCAGTCGAGACAGTCGAGCTTTGCCTTCGTCATATGAAGGTTGTGCTGCCCAACTCTCGTCTCGCTGCCGTGGCAGTTCTTTAGACAGTCAGGACTCGTAGGTTTGATTTTGCCGTGCGGATGATGGCAATCAAAGCATCTAAGCGATGACATCGCCCCCTGAGTGGGGACGTCTTTGTGGCAGGTGAGGCATCTGCCGAAAGGTATCATCTTAGGCGTGTCCGTGCCGTAACTATGGCA
>JBAIXS010000165.1:0-8627 GCA_037916395.1 Candidatus Sulfobium mesophilum | reverse complement strand
GGGGCAGGGTTGGTTACGCTGGGCGTTCCGGAAAGCCTTGCCAGTGTTTTTCAGTCGCGGGCTGCCGAAGAGATGATCCTCCCTCTTCCCGATAAAGGGGACGGAATGCTTTCGGCTGAGTCCGTTGAAGCTATACTGGAATTCGCTTCCGGCAGGGCGGACGTCGTGGCGATTGGCCCGGGGATCGGTGTTTCTGCCGACACCAGGAGGATCATGCAGGAACTAATTACGGGCTCTGCGGTGCCGATGTTGATAGACGCAGACGGCATAAATGCCATAAGCGGCAATGCAAGGATTTTAGAAAATGCGAAATCGCCTGTCATACTCACTCCCCATATCGGCGAGATGGCGAGACTGCTGAGACGGAAGAATTCAGAAAGTTCAGTTGACAGGGCAGCAATAGAGTCGGACAGAATCCCTGTGGCGCTTTCCTTTTCAGGAAAGACAGGGACATATCTTGTCCTGAAGGGTGCTCCTACGGTCATTGCGGACCCCGGCGGCAAGGCCTTTATTAATACAACCGGAAACCCGGGTATGGCCACGGCGGGCTCGGGTGATGTCCTGACAGGCATCATCGCAGCGCTTCTCGGTCAGGTGTCGGATCCGCTTGAGGCTTCAATATTAGGCGCGTATCTTCACGGTCTTGCGGGGGATTTTGCGGCGTCCGAGAAGGGGATGCACTCCATGATCGCAACAGATATAATAGCTCACCTTCCAAATGCGTTTAAGGCCCTGAAAAGGGACTGACTATTGCGAAGACTTATAATCCCTGAGATATTCAAGGGAAATGTGACGGCTTTTTTTACAGGGAAAGACCCTGGCGCCGATACTGATGAGATTTCAGCCATTCTCGATATCAAAAAGAATAATATCTATCTTCCAATTCAAAGGCATACCGACAAGGTCTTACTGCTTGAACCGTCCCGCGAGCCAAAAATGGCTGATGCTGTTTTCACAAAAGAAAGCGGAGTTCTGATCGGGGTCCGGGTGGCCGACTGCGTGCCTGTTCTGATTTATGAGAAAAAAAGTGGCATCGTCGGTGCGGTGCATGCGGGATGGAGGGGAACAGCAGCCGGTATTCTAAAAAAAGCGATTACGATGATCATGGAAAGATATATCGTCGGACCCAAGGGTTTTTATGTTGCCATCGGGCCTAGTATAAAGGGGTGCAGCTATGCTGTCGATCACGAAGTTAATGACGCCGTTATGAAGGCCACCGGCAAGGGTGATTATTATTCACTGGAGGGGGAGAAATATTTTCTCGATCTTCCATCGGCCAATAAATATCAGGCGTTGTTTCTTGGCATCCCTGAGGAAAATATTTGGGTCTCGGATGAATGCACTTACTGCAATCCTGATAAGTTTTATTCCTACCGTTATGCCCATGGTTCTACCGGAAGACAGGGTGCGTTTATCGGAAAACTGGGATGAAATCATACCTAAACAAGCTGAGACATTCTACAAACAACTTTATAATGTCGCAATCTGCGGCTTAAGAATTCGAAACCTCAGTCGTGAAAATATAAGTCCATTAGGCTAAAGCAGCCCCTTACAAATGTGGCGCAGATAAAGTTTTTTTCCGCAGGTCTCTGCTTTGTCGTAAAGAAATCTAATGGTGGCAGACTGTGCGCGAAGGAGGGGACTGTCTTCTGAGCGGCTTCAATTTATCGTATTGCCCGCCGCAGGCGAGGCGAGAAATTGCCTCGGAGCGAAGCGAGAATGAGCGAAAAGACGAGCCCCTCCTTCATAACTGCATTTTACCGGTTAACTTGACATCGATTCTTTTATAGTGGTAATTTGTACCTCATGGCTAAAGATTATAAAGATACTCTTAACCTTCCGCAGACTGATTTTCCGATGAAGGCGAACCTCTCGCAGAGGGAGCCTGAGATGCTGAAAAATTGGGATGAGAGGAAGATCTACGACAAGATGCTGGAAGGTAACAGGAACAAGTCCGATAAGAAGTATATTCTTCATGACGGCCCTCCTTATGCCAACGGCCATATCCATATGGGCCATGCCCTGAATAAAATACTTAAAGATATTATCGTCAAGTTTAATTCCATGAGAGGTTTCCATGCTCCTTACGTGCCGGGGTGGGATTGTCATGGTCTTCCGATTGAGCTGCAGGTAGATAAGAACCTGGGCGAAAAAAAAGACAAGATTGATATCCTCGAAAAAAGGAACCTTTGCAGGGAATATGCGTCGAAGTTTGTAGATATACAGCGGGAGGAATTCAAAAGGCTCGGCGTATTTGGAGACTGGGAAAAACCCTACCTTACAATGACCTATGATTACGAAAGTTCCATAGTAAGAGAGTTTTATAAATTCGTAAAGAGCAAATCTGTATATAAAGGTAAAAAGCCTGTCCACTGGTGTCCATCATGTGTTACTGCGCTGGCCGAGGCAGAGGTTGAGTATGCAGATAAAGAATCACCCTCGGTATACGTGAAGTTCGGGATCGACGAAGAGAACATTTCCAAATACTTTCCGTCTCTCAGAATGAAGAAGGTATCTGTAATTATCTGGACCACCACCCCGTGGACGTTGCCTGCTAACCTGGCTATCGCCTTTCATCCTGATTATGAGTATGCTGCTGTCGCGCAGGATGGCGAGGTTTTTATCGTCGCCGAAGGCAGAATAGAGGCGCTCAGAGAAAAAATAGGCATCGTTGGTGAAGTAATTGCCAGGGCGGCAGGCAAAGACCTGGAAGGTATGCTCGCCGATCATCCCTTTATCGCAAGAAAATCAAAGGCGGTCCTGGCTGAGTTTGTCTCTCTCGAAGACGGGACTGGCATTGTCCATATCGCGCCGGGTCATGGCGAAGATGACTATGAAGTCGGGCTGAAATACGGTCTTGACATCTATGCTCCGGTCGATGACAGGGGAAAGTTTACGAAGCAGGCAGGAGAACTCGAAGGCCAGTTTGTCTTTAAGGCCAATGCCACAATCATAGATATACTGAAGAACAGAAATGCGCTTATCAAAGAAGAAACGATAACTCATTCCTATCCGCACTGCTGGAGGTGCAAAAAACCGGTTATATTCCGGGCCACCGAGCAGTGGTTTATTTCGGTTGAGTTCAATGATTTGAGGAAGAGATGCCTGGATGAGATTGAAAAAGTGGCCTGGGTGCCTAAATGGGGCAGGGAGAGGATTTATGGCATGCTTCTAAACAGGCCTGACTGGTGCATTTCGAGGCAGAGAAGTTGGGGCGTTCCTATAACAATGCTGCGCTGTGAGGGGTGTGAAGGCTTTGTTGAAGACGAAGACATCCTCGACGGCATCACCTCACTTGTGGAAATGCATGGTGCAGATATATGGTTTACAAAAGACGCCGGCGATTTTCTGCCTCAGGGCTACTCCTGCGGGAAATGCGGCGGGAAGGATTTTAAGAAGGAGATGGACATCCTTGACGTATGGTTTGACTCAGGCGTGAGTCATGCGGCAGTGGTAGAAAGAGACGGGAGGCTCTCCTGGCCGGCGGATATGTATCTTGAGGGAAGCGATCAGCACAGGGGGTGGTTTCAGAGTTCCCTGCTCGCTTCTGTCGGCGCGCGCGGCGCTGCGCCTTACCGAACAGTGCTCACGCATGGATTTGTCGTTGATGGTTCAGGCAAGAAGATGTCTAAATCCCTCGGCAATGTCATCGCGCCGCAGGAAATCATTAAGGGTTTTGGCGCTGAGATACTGCGTATATGGGTGTCTGCGGAGGACTATAGGGACGATATCAGGATTTCAAAGGAGATACTGAACAGACTGACAGAGGCATACAGAAAGATCCGAAACACCTGCAGGTTCCTTTTGGGAAACCTCCATGATTTTGACCATCGGGATTATAGCGGCAGTCTTCAGGAGATCG
Organism: Candidatus Sulfobium mesophilum; assembly: GCA_037916395.1. Taxonomy (GTDB): domain Bacteria; phylum Nitrospirota; class Thermodesulfovibrionia; order Thermodesulfovibrionales; family UBA6898; genus Sulfobium; species Sulfobium mesophilum_A. The sequence goes on along the minus strand of JBAIXS010000165.1, from coordinate 4,765 downwards.
ACAGATGGGCGATGAGCAGAGTTCAGAATCTCACTGCGAGGGTGACCCGTGCATATGAGAACTTCGATTTCCATGAGGTCTTTCATTCAATTCACAATTTTTGTGTTGTCGACATGAGTTCCTTCTATCTCGACGTGCTGAAGGACCGGCTCTATACCGCAAAGGCTGGTTCGGTTGAGCGAAGGGCGAGCCAGTGGGTTCTGCACCAGATACTTTCCACGCTGACGAAGATTATGGCCCCGGTGCTGTCGTTTACGGCAGAAGAGGTCTGGGGATATATCTGCAGGGGCGGGATGACCGCGCATGAGCAGGACGTTGAGTCGGTATTTCTATCAGATTTTCCTGTGGTCAAAGAGGAATTCCTGAACAACGAGCTGGAAGAAAGATGGAAGGACCTTCTGGATCTGCGAAACGAGATCAATAAGGCTCTTGAGATTAAACGGGCCGAAAAGTTCATAGGCAATCCGCTCGAAGCAAAAGTGAAAGTACATCTTCCTGAAAAATACAGCAGCCTGGTGCTTTCCTATATCGATTTTCTCCCTGCGTTATTGCTGGTTTCGGCTGCCGAGATCAGCAGTGACAGGTTATCAGACGCCTACGAAAGCCCGAACATTGAGGGTCTGCAGGTTCTCGTTGAAAGAGCGCCCGGAGAAAAATGCCAGAGGTGCTGGAACTGGTCTACTAAGGTAGGGACTTTTACGGATGAGCCTGAACTCTGTGAGCGGTGCCATCCGGTTGTGAAGGGATAGTTCTTTTCCTACAAACCCGCTTACTTCTTAGGCTTAAGCGTTCGTAGTCTCGCAATCTCTTCCTGATACCCGTAAATGTGTGCCCCGGCGCTGTAGACGAACATGGGTCCGTTTTTTAAGCCTGCCTCGCTGGCCACATACTGTTTAAGAAGTTCAATTCCTCCAAGATTTGTAGGAAATCCCGCCCAGAGGTCCCATGACCGGAAATAGCAAGTAACAGTGAGGGCCAGGTCATTTCCTGCGGGAACAGCCTTAAAGTCGAGAAGACGAAGACACGGCGGATCGAGTTTCCCGTCATTCCCGATGCATACATCATGGTCTTCCGGAGAGCCGATTTCTACTATTGCCTGGTTTGTCAGTGGGGTCTCTTTAAGCATCTGCATCACCCGATCGAGCTGCGTGCCGCCTTTTGGCATTGGGTGGTGTATCCTGCTTGCATACTTATATGTCTCGTTTTCAGCAAGCTGCGGGTCCATTAGATAATTCGCAAAATAATCTTCAATATACTCCTTGGTCGTCGGAGCGGGAATAGTGGAACCAGGAGGCATAACGGGGACAATATCTTCAGCAGGATGTTCTATAAAGACAGCTATGCCGGAATACTGGAGACGGTATTGCTCCTTTTCGAAAGACCCCTTCTGTATTTTTTGCTCATAGGAATTGTCGAATATATTATAAATAAGCTGAAACCACGCGTCCGAAATCGTCTTGGCGTGCAGGAAAAAAGGGAGCATAGCGTTCTCCTAATTCTTTTTTTGAGTTATTTTAACATCCCATTGCAGCTAATGAAAAGTTAAAAGGATTTTGCTTCCGCTGGAGTATGTTTGCAGAAATTATTGTGATATAGTTAATGTAGGGTTAAGGCATGAACATAACCGATCTCGCAGGGAATTTTCTTATAGCCGTGCCTCAACTGGATGATCCGAACTTCACACGGTCGGTCATTCTTCTTTGTGAACACACAAAAGATGGGGCTTTTGGACTTATCATTAACAAAATACTAATGAATAGTTTTAAGCCGCTCCTTTCCGCCTTTGACCTGGATGAGTCCAGCGTTGATCTTCCCATATACTATGGCGGACCAGTCAGGCCTGAGCAGGGATATGTCATCTATTCTCCGTTTGACAGGAAATATGGAGCGATCAGAATTTCAAAGTCCCTTGCTGTTACGACCTCCAAAGACATATTGCATGACATAGCGAAGGGAAAGGGCCCTGACAGATATTTGCTGGCACTCGGTTTTTCCGGTTGGGCGCCAGAGCAGCTTGAAGAAGAGCTGATGTCCGACAGTTGGCTTGTAGCGCCCATTGATTTTGACATTGTTTTTAAGATGCCCCCGCAAAACAGATGGAAAGAGGCAGCGGCTCTAATCGGAGTGGATTTTGAGAGGTTCTTTTTTTCGAGCGGCAGTGCCTGATAATACCCGGCCAATTTCAGAATCAAAGATGCAGTCGTTCGAAGATGTCCACTATAATTGAGTTTGAAATTACTATCCCTTTCCTTGTCAGGCACAACCTGTCTTCGTCCATTTGGAGATATCCGCGGTCGATAATGTCTTTCACAGAAGTTTTGATGTCCGCCGACGCTATAATATCGTTTTTCATATCTATCCCTTCTCTCTTTCTCAAGCCGAGGAAAATGAATTCTTTGAGTTCATCCTCAGGCGGCACCTTTGTCGTTTCGACAACCGGAGACAGACCTCTCTGAAGCAGATCCATATATGATTTGACGTCGCACGTATTTCTTGAACGATAACCATTAAGAAATGAGTGAGCCCCTGTCCCTGCAGCCATATACTCGCCCCTGTTCCAATAATTCATATTGTGCAGGCATATAAAGCCCCGACGGGCGAAGTTAGATATTTCATAATGTTCGTATCCTTCGGATGACAGGTGATCAACGGCGTAGTCATGCATTTCAAGAGTAAGCCCCTCTTGTGGCAGCTCCATTTCACCCGTCTTCAGCAGATGAAACAACCGTGTGTTTTCTTCAGGCGTAAGTTCGTATGCTGAAATATGAGGAGCGCCGAGGTCCACGGTCCTCTTAAGGGTTTCCTCCCATGTATCTGACGTTTGCCCGGGAATACCGTACATAAGATCCATGGAAAAGTTTTTTACCCCAGAATTGACGATCACTTCAACCGCCTGGTATACATCGGCGGCGTTATGTATTCTGCCCAATTTATGAAGCTCATCGTCGTTTAGGGACTGTGCCCCGATGCTAACCCTGTTAACGCCGACGGAAAGAAGTGTCTCGATCTTTCGCCTGCTGATGGTACCTGGATTGGCCTCCACAGTAATCTCGGCAGCGGATGAAACAGCGAAGACGTCTCTGATACATAGGAAGAGCTCCTCAAAAAATTCCTCCGGCATAACAGAGGGCGTGCCACCCCCGATATAGATGGTTTTAAGTGCGCCGGCAAAGTCCCTGTTGAGGCGAAGCTCTGTACAAAGCGCCTGCTCATATCCTTTTACCAGAGCCGGATCATAGGGAATGGATGTGAAATCGCAATAAATGCATTTCTTAATGCAAAAAGGGATATGGATGTATAATGCATCGGCCATTTCTTATTTTAATAAAATTGGCGATTGAGCGTAAATCGACAGTGGATGTTAGTATCCGTTACTCACGCTCAATTTGGCGTGTGCCAACAGGAGAAACCCCTTCGAAAATTTAGGTTTGCGACCGAGGCCGAAGGTTGAGGATTTTAGGCTGTCTGAGTCCCCTAGTATTTTGGGGCGAGTTCCTAAAATCTACTGAGGCGGACAGAGCAAGCCGTATAAAATTTTCGCGGGGTGCCCTTCTTCCGGTTACGCTTCTTGGAGCAAGCAAGAAGGGTAACTGGGGCTTGGGGCGAAGCCCCAAAGACAAAGTGCGTCTTTGCGCGTTGTTTGACAATCATTCTTGAGCGACTTATGATAAAAACCTATGGATTTGGGTGAACTCATAGCGATAATGTCTGCGCTTCGCGGCGAAAACGGCTGTCCATGGGATAAAGAGCAGACACGGGAATCATTGAAGCCATTTATTGTGGAGGAGGCCTATGAGGTGCTTGAAGCCATAGACGAAAAGAATCCGGAGGCTATAAAGGAGGAGCTCGGGGATCTCCTTTTCCAAATCGTTTTTCAATGCCAGATAGCAAAGGAAAGAGGCGAATTTGGGATGCAGGAAGTCCTCGAAAGGATCGCAAAAAAGATGATAGCGCGACACCCCCACGTTTTCGGAGACGCCCAATATAAAACGAGCGAGGAGGTGCTGGTCCACTGGGAAGCCCAGAAGAAGAGGGAAGGAAAACAGAGAGAATCCGTTCTCGAGGGGGTCCCGAAGACGCTGCCTTCTCTTCTTCGCGCTCACCGGTTACAGGATAGGGCGTCGAGGGTAGGATTCGACTGGGAGAAGATCGACGACGTGCTTCAGAAACTGGAAGAGGAAATGAGGGAGTTCAGGCAGGCTCTCAAGGAGAAGGGGCAGGATGATATCGAAGATGAGTTGGGGGACGTATTTTTCTCTTTAGTTAATATCTCCCGTTTTGTCGGAGTAAATCCCGAGGATGCTCTTAGAAAGACGATCAGTAAGTTCATTTCGCGGTTCCGTTACATCGAGATGGCGGCAGCCGATGCGGGGAAGACGCTTTCGGATATGACACTTGCCGAGATGGATGCGCTATGGGATGCGGCAAAGAAGAGATAACAGCCTTTCAGCAGTCAGCTTTTAGCATTTAGCTTGAGAAGTGTGGCCTTTAAATCTTTTGCTGAGAGCTGACGGCTGATCGCTGTTTGCTTATTTTCAATGAGGCGGATCCTTCACATAGACATGGATGCATTTTTTGCGGCAGTCGAGCAGAGGAGACATCCGGAACTTAAGGGCAAACCTGTCGTCATAGGCGGCGGCGGAGATCCTACCCAAAGGGGCGTGGTGTCTACCGCATCGTATGAGGCCAGGAAGTACGGTATACATTCAGCCATGCCTTTAAGGACGGCGTATAAGCTCTGTCCTCAGGCAGTCTTCCTGCCGGT
>JBAIXS010000164.1:0-4070 GCA_037916395.1 Candidatus Sulfobium mesophilum | reverse complement strand
TAATTGGTGAATTTAGGCAGGTAATGAAAGATTCAGTGGACGCTCTTATTGATCCGTTGCTAGACTTGAATTAGTAGTCTATTAATTTCAGGAGGCAAAATGGGATTACTTGACGATGGCCTGAAAGGCAGTGTGGTAACAGGCCTGGCAATAGGAATCGGCGCCGCTATTGTTGCGCCAACCGTTCTCCCTGCACTCGTGGGCGTTGCTAAACCATTCATAAAGGCTGTAATCAAAAGCGGCATCATCATTTACGAAAAGGGTAAGGAAAACGCAGCAGAGCTTAGCGAGGTCTTTGAGGACATTGTCGCCGAGGCAAAGTCGGAAATGGCCGATGTCCATAAAGAGGCAGCGGCCGTGGTTGCACCAGAGGGAGAAACAGGTGCATGAACCTCCTCTTGCGTTTATAAGCCACCGGACAAAGTCGCGCACAAGGATAAGAGTTCCTTCGAAAAAAGGCGATAATGCCTTTTTCTCTTCCGTCGCTGAAAAAATTTCTTCGGTAGAAGGCGTCGGCGCCGTCAGTACGAATCCTCTTACAGCAAGCATCCTTCTTCTGCACTCCTCCGACTCCGAGCGCGTCATTGAGCGTTTGGGTTCGGAAGGCTTTTTCAGGATCGAAGATGCCCTGCATGCTCGCACGAACCTCCACCGGCGTATTTCGGGCGCCTTCGGGACAGCGGACATGGCGCTAAGGGACATCACCGGGAATGAAATTGATGCAGGCGGGGCCGCTTTTCTTACGCTCATCGGTCTTGGGGTTTATCAGATATGGCGGGGCAACGTGGCAGCCATCCCCTGGTATGCCGCTGCCTGGTATGCCTTCAATATCTTTCTGAAGTCGAACGTCGAAAAACCAGTCGACATCACGAATTAACATTAACGTAACCGCGGAGTCATATTCATGTAACAGGCATAGTGTTATTGTTATTCCGGATACCGTACCCTTGTCAAGGGGAGGGGTCCGTAACGAAGAAAAGGAGATTGTCATGGCACGAGAACATGTAATGGGAAGTGAAGACGTGACTGAGGGCATCGGCAGGGCTGGCTCCACAGTAAAGGAAGGAGTCGTCAGCAGTCTTAAGGGACTCAACGAGATCGAGGCGGAGATCGTTGCACTCGTGAGAAACACGGTTTCCAACACTCTCCGCGCCACCGGAGATGTTGCAACCGAAAGCATCACCATAACAAAAGATGTAGTTAAAGGCGCAATTCAGGCAACCGAAGAGGTCGGCACCGGGCTCATCCTCAGCACCAAGAGCGTAGCAAAGGGCGTTATCATGGGGGTGAGCGATGTCGGGGGAGATGTTATAACCGTCGCCGGCCAAACGGCAAGAGGTGCGGTAAAGGGCGCTGCAGAGGTCGGCGCAGATGTCGCCCTCGTGGCGCGGCGCGCTGTCGATGGCGTAATCGAGGCTAGCAAGGAAGTCGGCTCGAATGCCGGGGATGTAGCGTCAGCAGCAGTCAATGGAGCCATTGAGGCGGCCGGCACGATCGGCAACACCGCAGTGCGGTCCGTCAGGGATATGCTGGTGGGAGTGGTAGAAGGGGTAAAGGATATTGCAGGTGCTGCCCTGCCGAAGCCGAGATCTGCAGGGCAGAGCGCTCCGGCGGCTAAGACGCCCGCCATAGTCAAAGCCACGACAAAGCCGAAAGGCAAGAGAGGTGCCTAGGGAGTGTGGTTCGCACTGTCCATGACACAGGAAAAGGCCGTGTAAGGTTTAAGGTAGAAGGACTCTACCGGTCGGATTCAGTCAGGTCGAATATAGAAGCCGCGCTGCGTGGTCACAACGGCATTAGCGACTTTTCGATCAGCGTCCTGACAGGGAAAGTCCTTGTCTTTTTTAATTCAGACAATACCGTTGAAACTATACGCGCAGTCATAAAGGAGGCGGCGGAAGCCCATTCCAACTTCCGTCTGACGGCAGAGCAAGCCCCCCCCACAGCACCTCGACAGAAACTTAGTGCTGCGCCTGAAAATGGCAGCGGAAGCCCTTCAACAGTAGAGCCGAGGAAGAGCCGAAGACAGCTCAGAAGAAGCGTTATTCATGCTGAGGAACAGCAGGAAGAGCCCTGGCACCAAAGAGGAATTGCCGAGGTAATCACAGCAAAAGACGCCTCACCATCCGCGGGCCTTTCGAACAATGCTGCTTCTGAACGCCTGAAGCATTTCGGACCGAACCTGCTGCCAGAATCGGTTCCAAGGTCAGGGATCAGCATATTTTTCGACCAGTTTAAATCTCTGCCGGTTGCCCTTCTGGGGGTTGCGGCCGGAGTTTCCATCGCCACAGGGGGCCTTGCAGATGCGCTCGTGATCGCAGGAGTGGTTGTCATCAACGGTGTCATAGGGTATACAACTGAGACACAAGCCGAAAAAACGATCCATTCTCTTAAGAGCCTTGTCCGTCCGTCTGCATTATGCTTGCGGGAAGGGACCTTGAGCACGTTGCCTGCCGAAGACATAGTGCCTGGCGATATCCTCGTTTTGCGGCCGGGAAGCTATGTTGGCGCCGACGCCCGTCTAATCGAGACGCACCACCTGAGCATTGATGAATCAGCACTCACCGGTGAAAGCATGCCCGTAGTAAAGGACATTAAAGCCATTGATATGGATGACGTCCCTCTTGCTGACAGGACAAATATGGTTTATATGGGCACTCTTGTGACCGGCGGACAGGGCGTGGCTGTCGTAGTTGCTACCGGAAGATATACAGAGATCGGCAAGATCCAGACGCTCGTTGGTGAGGCACGTCCGCCCGAAACGCCGATGGAAAGGCAGCTCGAACTTATGGGGACTCAGCTTGTTTTCATAAGCGGGGCAGTATGCGGTCTCGTCTTTCTGATTGGGCTTTTGAGGGGATACGGGTTCCTCACCATGCTGAAGTCTTCGATAGCGCTAGCTGTTGCGGCAGTGCCGGAAGGGCTGCCGATGGTCGCTACGACCACCCTGGCGCTCGGGATAAGGACAATGAAAAAACACAACGTGCTTATCCGCCATCTGGACGCCGTCGAAACCCTTGGCTCTGTCCAGACAATCTGCCTCGACAAGACCGGCACTATAACACTCAACAGGATGACTGTTGTGACCGTGTTTGCTGGGAGCAAGCGGATGAGGGTATCCGAGGGCAGATTCAGCAGCGCCGGCAGGGACCTTAATCCCTATGAGCATGACGAACTCCTGAGGCTTATCCACATCTCCTGCCTCTGCAACGAAAGCGAGGTCGCAAGGGAGGGCGGCGAATATGTCGTCAGTGGCTCCGCCACAGAGAATGCTCTTATTCACGTTGCGCTCAGCGGAGGCGTGGATGTGCCGGCCTTGAGGGAGAAGTTCCCTCTTCTTAAGGTCAGGCACAGGTCTGACAACTGCAACATTATGGTCACGCTTCATGAGATGCCGCCGACGTCTTCTGCCGGTAACGATGCCAATATGATTGCTGTAAAGGGCAGCCCTCAGGAGGTCCTTTCTCTCTGCGCATGGCACATGAAGGACGGGCAGAAGCTGCCACTTACCGAGGATGACCGCCAGGCCATCATGATCGAGAATGAAAAGATGGCCGGAGATGCGCTGCGAGTACTTGGTTTTGCCTACGCCTATAATGATGGCGAGATCTTTGTTCTTGATCGTCATGACATATGCGGCGCGGCCGTTGAATCGGTCGCCCTTGTCTGGCTCGGACTTTCAGGTATGATGGACCCTGTAAGAAATGGAGTAAGAGAACTCATCGGGAGATACCACGCGGCCGGCATCGATACAGTCATGATCACCGGAGATCAGGGGCCTACGGCATACGCAATAGGGAAGGAACTCGACCTGAGTATGGGCAGACAACTTGAGATACTCGACTCCACCCACCTCGGCAATATTGAGCCGGAAGTCTTGAAGGCATTGTCCGAGAAGGTGCATGTGTTTGCGCGGGTAAGCCCAGCCAACAAGCTCCAGATTGTGCAGGCGCTGCAGGCCTCAGGGAGGGTGGTGGCGATGACCGGCGACGGAATCAATGACGGACCTGCTCTCAAAGCTGCCGATATCGGCATTGCGATGGGACACACCGGTACGGACGTCGCCAGGG
>JBAIXS010000163.1:0-2177 GCA_037916395.1 Candidatus Sulfobium mesophilum | reverse complement strand
CTTCCTTCAGTACGAAACCGCTTAGCGCCTCTCCCTGTTTGAGCGGTATCTGCTTCTTGCCCCTTGTAGGTGCGTTTTGGGGCGCTTTCCTGTCTTCCATGTACGCTACTCTTAAATCATCCAGCAGCAGCGTTCCATAGAGGACGAACTCCGGCTTTGGAAGTGGTGGGGCTTCCTTTTTTTCGACCGGTATCTTTCTTTCCGGATGGAAAAGGTTTTGTTCGGCTATAAGGAAGAAGTCGGAAGGCGAGGGGCTTTTGCTCTCTGCAGGCTTGTCAGCTTTCGCTGCTGTGGCGACCGCCTGTTTTTTGGGGGCCGGCAGCGTCAACTTAGCGCTCTTGCCGAAAAGCGGCAGGAGCATGTTGTAGCTCATTGCGATGAGAATTGCCGCAAGCACGATATTGACAACGTTAATATTGCTGAGCATCCACCTTAATCTTTTCATTTCATTTGCCCGCCGTCAGCGCCGAGACATCCAGCTTTATCAGGAGGTCTTTTGGGTCCCTGAAGTTTCTTACCCTCGTATCGAGTTCCTTGACCACAAGATAGGGTGTCCTTGATTCTATCGAAAAAAGAATGTCTTCAAGCGCCCTGGCATCCGGCAAAACAGCATCGATGCTGACCGTAATGACCTTGAATTTGCCGTGGTCTTCGGGCTTTCCAACCCGCTCACTTGAAATGGACCCTCCCCTGCCTACTACGATCCCCTTGATTGTTTCCTGCAAAGAGGCGGCCGAAAGCGAGAGTGTCTGCCCTTCGATCAATTTGGTATTGTCTGCCTGCCGCTCCTCTTTCAGTTTGGCAATCTGCTTTTCGAGGTTAGGCTTTTCAGAGATCAGAGCATTGGATTTCTCAAGTATCCTCATCCCTACGGACTGCTCCTCTTTGATGGTGTCGAGTTCCGATTTTACCCTTTTATAGCCGTACTGGTAGGCCGAAAAAACAAGGAGTGCCAGCATCAGCGGCATTGTTATGATGAGGGTTTTATTTTTTATCACTCTTTATTTTTTCTCCTGCTTTTGGCTTTTCGACACCGGCCTTTTTTGAGCCGCTGTCTGTTTTTTGGGCCGGTTCACTGCTTTTCTTGAGGCCCTCGATCTCCATCTTTATTACAAACCTGTCCGAATTCATTTTTACGTCCCTGAAAGTAGGGGAGGCAAACTCTACTTTTTGGAATAACTTTGAAGCCTCAAGTTTAGGCAGGAGTTCACTGGCAGAAGCAGCATAGCCCTCGATGTCCACGCCCGTTTCTGTGATCCTGACCCGTGTCAACCATGTGGTTTTGGGAAGGACGGTCGTCAATTCCTTCATAAGGGTTAAAGCCAGAGGTCTTTCTTCCTTAAAGTTTCTTATTGAGTCGATTTCGGCGTTTATATCCGCAACCTCTTTCTTTAAGTCTTCGACTTTCTTGACCGCTGCCTTCATCGAAGCTGCCGTCTGTGTAATTTCGGCCAGCCTCTGCTTTTCTGCGCGCAGGGGCGCAAGCAGGTAGGCGACCCAGATTATTACGATCGCAGTCATAAGTATGATCGTGGATATCAAGGGAGGCTTTTGTATCGTATACAGACCTTTATTCAGAAGATTAAGCCCGCGGCGACCGGCCTGAAGCGCCTCTATCAGACTTCCGACGGTTCCGTAAGGGACATCCTGAAAAGGCTGGAAATAACGTATTTGGGCATATGAGGGTTTCAGTAAAGAGACGGGTACACTCGTCTTTACCTTAAGCAATTCACCGATAGAGGGGTTGCTGCCCTTAATGTGCGCCATGACCTTCGGAGACTTGCCCCGCTCTATCGACTCTTCGATAAGTTTCTTTAATTGTGAAGAGACTTCATCCACCCTGGCGGTTTCACCGGACGACGTAAAGGAACCTGAGAAAACCTTCACCACGGAGCCCCCGGCGAATTGTGCTCCTTCGTATTCTTTTTCGTCTATATCTATGAAGAGAACTTCTGAATCTTTTCCCTCCCGGCCGCAAAATGCCTCGATGCCCGCAATATCGACAGTAATTCTTTCGACGGTGAAACCGTTTTCAGCAAGGGAGTTCAGGTAGGGCATTAATGCATCTGATTTTGCCGCCATAAGGAGCAGGTTAATTTTTTCGCCGCCTTCTTTTAATACCTTGAAATCAAAGAAGGCCTCCTCAGAAGTAAAGGGCGTGAGCCTGTCCATCTCAA
>JBAIXS010000162.1:0-2990 GCA_037916395.1 Candidatus Sulfobium mesophilum | reverse complement strand
CTCGCTGCCATCCATGGCGCCGAGGATGCTGCCGATGCCATGGGAATACCGACTGCAAACTATAAACTAAGGGTCTTTGTGCTGAGCGCCGTCTTTGCCGCCGTTGCAGGCGTGCTCCTCACTCACTATAACGGCGGCATCGGACCATCAGAGGCCTCGGTTATGAAATCCGTCAGGTATGTGTCCATTGTCGCAATCGGCGGCATGGCAAACCTCTGGGGCTGCCTCGCCATGAGTCTGATCCTTAACTATCTCTCGCTTCGCGGCTCCTTCGGCACGCTTGATGACGCCGTCTTCGGAGGCATTCTGATTCTGATCATGCTCTTCGCGCCTGACGGGCTTCTTAGAAGACAGATCCTGAGTGATATCAGGACGACCTTCGGCAGACGTTCTCAAAAAGAGGAGAAAACATGAGCCTCCTTTTGCTTGAGGGGATTTCGAAGAGCTTCGGCGGGCTGCAGGCGGTAAGCGACGTCTCTTTCAACGTGACGCAGGGCTCAATAAAGGCTCTCATCGGGCCGAACGGCGCAGGCAAGACAACTCTTTTTAATCTCATTTCAGGCGTACTTCCTCCAGACAGCGGGTCCATCACATTTAACAGGACACAAATACAGGGCCTCATGCCCCACCAGGTGGCATCGAAGGGGATGGCGCGCACCTTCCAGCATATCAGGCTTTTTCCGAAGATGACAGTGCTTGAAAACATCATGATCGGCCGCCACATCCATAGCAGGGCTGGCTTTGTGGCCGGCATGCTGAGCCTTCCTTTTACATGGAAGGAGGAAAGGCAGATAATGGAAAAAAGCAAAGCTGTGCTGGATTTTCTCGGGATAGCCGGACTCTCTTCGTCTGAAGCCACAAGCCTTGCTTACGGACAGCAGCGTATTGTGGAACTCGGGCGGGCCCTGGCCTGTGAGCCGAAGCTGCTCCTCCTGGATGAGCCTGCAGCCGGTCTTAACATGAGAGAAACGGCAGAGATGGGCAGGCTTATAACCAGGATACGGGATACCGGTATTACCGTACTCATTGTGGAGCATGATATGTCTCTCGTAATGAACATATCGGACGAAATCATCGTCCTTAGTTACGGCCGGAAGATCGCTGACGACAAACCCCTTGCCATCCAGAAAAACCAGGAAGTCATACGGGTCTACCTTGGAGAGGAAGATGCTTAAGCTTAAAAATCTCGAGGCAGGATATGGCAGCCTGAAAGTACTCCGGAAAATCACAATGCACGTAAATTCCGGCGAAATCGTGACGATCATAGGCGCAAACGGAGCGGGAAAGACAACGCTCCTGAAGACAATCAGCGGACTTCTTCAGCCCAGGAGAGGCGACATCCTTTTCGACAAACAGGAAGTCAAGACCTTTCCCCCGGAGCAGCGGGTATTGCTCGGATGCTCCCTTGTTCCCGAAGGACGTCAGGTATTTGCCCCAATGACCGTAAGAGAGAACCTCATTCTCGGCGCCTTTGTCCAGCACCGCAGAAAGCAGCAGGAATCTGTGCGGATAGACATCGACCGCATCTATTCTCTCTTCCCGCGGCTGAAGGAGCGTGAAAAGCAGCTGGCCGGGACGCTCTCAGGCGGCGAACAGCAGATGCTTGCTATTGCCCGGGCGCTCATGGCGCGGCCTAAGCTGATCATGATGGATGAGCCGTCCATGGGACTGGCGCCTCTGATTGTAAGGGACATCTTCGGGATCATAAGGAAACTCCGTGAGGAAGGCAACACGGTCCTTCTTGTAGAGCAGAACGCGAAGGCGGCGCTCCGCATAGCAGACCGCGGATACGTCCTGGAAACAGGACGGGTCATGCTGGAAGGAACTGCAGAGGATCTCCTGATGAACAGGGAGGTCCAGCGCGCCTATCTCGGGAGAGATCTTGACACCGAGACAAAAATATAAGGTATCATTTGCCAAAGGAGACAACCATGTTTTGGGAGCCTGACAAAGAGACGATCAGCAGGGAAGAACTCGAGCAACTGCAGCTTGAACGGCTTGAATCGACATTGAACAGGGTATATATGAATGTCCCCTTCTATCGCGGGAGGTTCGATGAACTCGGCATCAACATCGAGGACATCCAGTCCCTTGACGATATCAGGAGACTCCCCTTCACCACAAAGAACGACCTGAGGGACCACTACCCTTACGGAATGTTTGCCGTGCCCCTGAGAGAAGTTGTGAGGATCCATGCCTCTTCAGGCACGACCGGGATGTCCACGGTTGTGGGGTACACAAAAAACGATCTTAAGACGTGGTCAAATCTCGTGGCCCGTGTGCTGACAGCTGGGGGCATCACGAAAGATGATGTCATACAGATCGCGTTCGGTTACGGATTATTTACCGGGGGATTCGGTATCCACTACGGAGCTGAAAAGGTCGGGGCCTCTGTCATACCTATCTCAAGCGGAAACACGGCACGGCAGATCAAGATCATGCAGGACTTCAAGACAACCGCGCTGATCTGCACCCCAAGCTACGCGCTTATGATAGCCGACACCATCATCGAGATGGGGATCAATATCAATTCGCTTTCCCTCAAATACGGTCTCTTCGGGGCCGAACCATGGTCTGAGGCGATGAGAAATGAAATCCAGGACAAACTGAAAATCATCGCAACCGACAACTATGGACTGAGCGAGGTAATGGGCCCCGGTGTTGCCGGCGAATGCCTCGAAAGAAACGGCCTCCATATTAATGAAGACCATTTCCTCGTTGAGATAATCAATCCCGAAACCCTTGAGCCTGTGGCCCCCGGGGAGACAGGTGAAATGGTGATCACAACTCTTACCAAGGAGGCCTTTCCTGTCATAAGGTTCAGAACCCGCGACCTTACACGGCTCATACCTGCCCCCTGCGCCTGCGGAAGAAAATTTATGCGCATGAACAGGGTTATGGGCAGAACAGACGACATGCTGATCATAAAAGGGGTGAACGTGTTCCCTTCCCAGATAGAGCACGTGCTTTTTGAAATCGAGGGGACCGAG
>JBAIXS010000161.1:0-6362 GCA_037916395.1 Candidatus Sulfobium mesophilum | reverse complement strand
GTCTGCTCCCTCACGCATGAATAACCTAGAAGAGGCCATATTACCCTCTGCCTCTGAAAAACATTTCAAATTGCTTTTATCCATGATTTCCGTTACATTCTATATTAGGCAGCTTGCCGCCCACACTCTAATGACCAGAATTCACTATAGAAAAAGATTCCTGAAGGGGCTTGCCATAGCCCTCAGGATATTAATTTCTTACAAGGTCGCAAACTTCCTGGGGCTTTTCATGCCTGCGGAGTTGAAGGCATCGCGACTCAAAAAACTCCACAGGAGGAACGCGTCCCTCATAAGAGAAAAGGCCCTTGAAATGAAGGGCGTAATGATCAAGGTCGGGCAGTTTCTAAGTTCGAGAATAGACTTCCTTCCGGACGAATACATTGATGAGCTTTCGGAGCTTCAGGACCAGGTCCCGCCGCATGATTTCAGGGAAATCAGGCAACGGATAATCGATGAATTGGGCTCCGCGCCTGAGGAGATTTTCTCCGAGTTCGAAACAGAGCCCCTGGCAGCAGCTTCCCTCGGCCAGGTTCACCGGGCTGTCTTAAAGGACGGACGCGAGGCGGCGGTCAAGATCCAGTATCCGGGGATAGGAAAAATTATCGAAACAGACATACGGATGTTCGAGGTGCTCATAAATATAATGCGCGGAAGGATGGGCTGGATCAATCTCAGAGTGCTTCACGAGGAATTCTCAAGGATTGTCAGGGCTGAACTGGACTACACACAGGAAGGAAGAAATTGCGAACGGTTCAGACAGAACTTTTCTGATGACAAGAGAGTAGTCATACCGAGGGTACACTGGGAATTCTCAAGGGGCAAAGTTCTCACCCTGGAGTTTGTCAGTGGCATAAAGATAACTGAATGCGCGGTGATAAAGGAATCCGGCATGGACTGCAGGAAGCTGGTCAACCTCCTTGCGGAAACCTACGCCAGGATGATCTTTGAGCACGGTTTTTTTCATAGCGATCCCCACCCCGGCAATATCTTCGTAACCGAGGGACCAACTCTCGTCTTTGTGGATTTCGGCATGGTGCAGGCCATATCCGACGCCACGAAGAGAAATCTGCGGCGCTATGCCAAAGCCATCGTCGAAAATGATACGCCGGGCATCATCGAGGCGCTCGAGCACCTGGGGTTTCTTATCGAAGGCGCTGACTATGAAGCGATAGCCCGGGTAACCCAGGACTTGATCGACAAATACCGTTACAGCACTCCGGAGGAACTGAAGTCCCTCACCATAGACGATATCGGGGACGAAATTATCAGTGTACGAGGCGTGATCGACAACTTTCAGGTTCCGAACTATTTCATACTGCTCGGAAGAACGATCGGAATGCTAAACGGCATGGCCTACCGTCTTAATCCTGACGTGAACATAATAGAAATCGCCAAGCCTTATATTAAGGAATTTTTTGCGGGCAGCGGGGAGGAACGCATAAGACAGGCATTTGCCGCTATCGAAAAGAGGTTTTGGGATTTTATCGATCTGCCCTCACAGGCCGAGGCATTTCTAAAAAAGGCAAACAGGGGTGAACTCTCCGTCAAGATAGCGAAGTCCGAGATGCTGGGGATAACAACGAAGCTGACTTCTCTTACAGACGTAATGCTCCTGGTAATCCTGACTGTTACCGCCTCATCAGCCGGTCTCTTTTTTGCCCTGCTTGGCAACAAGAGACCCTCAATTATCGCCGCCGGCATGTCCCTCTTTTTGGGGCTCCTCTCCGTGTTCAGGCTCATGAGGCGATAGCTGCAACTTTCCTTATGACTGGTTTAGAAAACATTATTTTGCCGATTAAATGCATCCCCGCGCAGAGGGTTTATCGCAAATTCCGGACACCGCCGCTCTTTGAAGATTTATTGCCATTGGGTATATACTTGAATAAAAAATGGGCTCCAGCGTGATGAAGACCAAAGAAAAAGATATCTGCAGGAAGATCGCCTTCACAAATGACAACGCTGACAATATAAGGAAGGTCCTCGAATGTTACAAGAACGTGCTGATTTGCGGCGTCAAAGGAGTTGGCAAGATTACCAATACCGTCCAGGCGCTCAGCACAAATGCAAACGTCTATTACATTGGCAATCCGGTTGATTACGAGGGTAAGACAAGACCTGGAAGCTACGAAAAATATCTCAAGTATATACTTTCGCTTAAGAAGGACCTCCGGATCGTCGACAACATTGCCGAACTCTTGGATTCAAAAGAGGAGTTTATTCTCATAGTCGATGAAATTTATGGCAGGAGCGATTCGCAGCTGGAGCAGATCAGCAGGCTGGCCGATATGAAGAACATTCGGATCATCCAGATTGTGGGTTGCATGAAGTACATGGGCGCCCTTATCGACAAAATTGACGCTATCATTGAACTCCACCTTGACGGCGCCTTTATGATAGATAGGGATTTGGCAAAGGCAATCTGCGAGATCCTGGGCAATAAGTGATAATGGAGAAATGATGAAAAGGTTTTGCGCATCCATTTTGATAATGCTTGCGCTTTTCGTTTCCGGATGTTCGAGCGACAAGGCGGCAGAGCTTTACGATACCGCTCAATTCGAAGAAAAACAGAACAACCCTGACCATGCGTCAAAATTATATGAGGAGATCCTGAAAAAATATCCTGACAGTACTTTCGCGAAGAAGGCCGAGGAAAGACTCCTGCGGATAAGGCAGGGTTCAAAGTCCACGGGAAGGTAAATCCTGTTTTGAGTGGGCCCGTGTCCTCACCGATGCTTTCCCTGCAAAAATGCTAATTCCCGCACATTAAGTCCAAAGATTGCAAGACGTTTTTCAATCTCTCCGGAAGGCACCGTGTCAGGCAAATAGTGTGAAATTCTGTGTATAGTGATAAAAGGCGGTCGGTCACCTGAACAATTCAAAAAAGTTTTGAATTTTTATGCCAAAAAAGTGATTTAAATCACATTTATGAAATTTAACAAGCCTATAAGATGTATGAAGGGGCGCCCTGTAGTTACTGATCATATACGCTGAAAGAATGTGGAAAAAGAAGATCTATCGAAGAAACGGCAAGCAAAGGTCTGAAAACAGATGAAGAATTTCTGCTTTTTTGGGGATCGCCCATGAAGGATGATCATAAGGCGGAGGGACAGTTATCTAACAAGTCGGCGGAGGCTGGCAAGGAGTTTTCTGAGCCCGGGAAATCTGTAAACCATCGCGGGCAGTCAATGCAATCCTCTGTTGTGAAGATGGAGACCCCGCAAGTTTCGGAGCGTATCGGCGAACTGGTGGTAATGATAAGCAAGGAGTATAAGATAACGTTGCTCAATAAGGCGGCCCGTGATTTTTTCCTGGTCGCTGACGGTCCGTTAAGGCCGGTCCTGTGTCATCAATGCCGCCAACTCAGAAAGGCTCCCTGCGAAGAGATTGAAGAAAACTGCACTCTGAAAAAAATCAGGGACTCCCGCGAACCGCTCGTGCTGATGCATAAACACAGTTCGGTAGACGGAAGGAGATCTGTGTTGGAGATAACGGCATCACCGCTTTGGAGCAAAGAAGGCTCTTTTGAAGGGGTCATTGAGATAACCCGGGACGTCACCGCGCAGAAGGAGCTTCAGAATGTGATCGAGTCGAGCAAGCGGGAATGGCAGGAGACTTTTGACATTATTAGTGAACCGATCACTATCCACGATAGGCACCTGACCGTCGTCCGTGCGAACAAAGCAGCGGCAGAGATGCTGGGGTTGTCATTTGCCGAGATTATAGGCCAGAAATGTTACAAATTATTTCATGGGATGGACAATCCTCCTGAAAGTTGCGCAAGCTGCCGGGCTCTGAAGTCCGGCAGACCCTCCACATTTGAGATGTTTGAGCCACATGTAAATAAGTTCCTGGAAATAAAGGCGTATCCTCAAACGGATGAGGGACATGGGATCACCAGGCTTGTGCACGTGATACGTGATATCTCGAATCGCAAGCGGATAGAAGAGCGGCTGCATTCCCTGTCGATTACTGATGAACTTACAGGCCTTTTCAATCGTAGGGGATTCTCGACACTGGCTGAGCGGCAGGCTAAGGTTGCCATTCGACAGAACAAAGGAATGTTATTGCTCTGTGTCGACCTTGACGATCTAAAGGGAATCAATGATACCATGGGGCATAATACAGGAGACCTGGCATTGATTGAGGCGGCGGGCATCCTGAAAAAAACATTTCGAGAGTCGGACATAATCAGCCGAGTTGGAGGAGACGAGTTTACGGTCTTCCAGATCGAGGACGCAGCTACCACACCTGAGGTGCTAATCGGCCGTCTACAGCAGAAACTCGCTGCCAGAAATGAACAGGGCGGTCAGAGGTATCATCTCTCCTTTAGTGTCGGCGTTGCCCATTGCACACCGGAATCTTTCATTTCGATAAATGAACTCCTGATCCAGGCTGACAAATCAATGTATGAACAGAAGAGGTATAAACAAGCCCCGCTTTTCACCCACAACAGGGATAGAAACATATGAAAAAATGGATGTTATTCACACTATTTCCGCCATTTCATGAGGATAGGAGGCTGAGCAGGCTGGCCCGCGGAAAGCTCCCGCATCCTTTACAGCTATGAGTCTGGGCCATCAAAAGTCAAGAGGGCAGCCGTAAGCTATATTCGCCCGGACCGCCTGCCCTCTTGCCGGCAATTCAAAAAAAGGAAAAATTACTTTGTATCACGGTCTAATCCGAAATAAAAACAACTCTCTGCCTTCAACTCTTCGTTCCGCGCCATGTCCCTGTTTTGCCGTTTGTGTCATACCAGCTGCCGGACATGGAACGGCCGTCAATCGTAATTGTTCCGGTCAAAGTATGAGTGTCGTTATCACTTCCCACCCAGAAAAAGGAAATATCGGAAAGGCCGATTGCTCCTGCGACCCCTTTGCCATCTGACGTCGTTCCAGCTATGCTGTAGCCCGACTGGGTAAACGTAAAGACACCCAGTCCCTGTTCCGCGCCGCCGCTCGGTGTCTGAAAAATGTTCCAATTGCCGGCTATGTTCACCCGGGGCGCCTGTTGAATAACGCCATGCCATGTCCCTGACTGCCCGTTGGTTTTTGTCCATGTGCCGGACATAGTAGCGCCATCTGCCGCAGCAACCGTTCCGGTTGATTTATTCATGGCCCCATCGCTGCTGTCGATAAACTGAAACTGAATATTAAGTCCGTCAATAGTGCCCGAAATCGCCTGGCCCTGAAAAGTGGTTCCGCTAACAGTATTCCCTGAAGTAGATAACGTAAACAAACTGGGGCCCAGCTCTCCCGGCGTGCCCTTTGTCGCATAAAACATGGACCAGCCGCTTGAAATGTTCCAGGTCGGGGTATTTTGACTTGATCCGCAGCCCCAAAGAAACATCGCCGATACTGCAACCAAAAAGAGCATATGAACCTTCAACCATTTACTTCTGCTCAATCTCTGCATGATACAACCTCCTGCTTTATCTTTTTTCCCTTAAAAGGACCATGTTAAACGATTATAGATATTATACCCACTGTAAAAAAAGACCTATGGGATTACGGCCAATTCCTTTAATTAAAAATTATATAACAATAAAGACGTAAAAAACGACCGCTCGGCTACAAAACCCAAAAAAAATTCAGCAGTGACAAATCCATGATGCCAATTTCCTGCATCATGTCCTGTTGTTATGACGTCTTCTCCTATCGCATAGGTCTGACATAATCTGTCGAAAACGGTTAAACTGTCAATATGAAAAGGCTTCTGATCTGCGCTGCAATTCCTCATGAATTTAAATACATACGCAGAAACTTGTCGCCCAAAGAACTTCAGAGCTCGACCGCAGGCCGCGCCTTCACCGCCCAGACGGCATCGGCTGAGATCACCCTGCTGCAAACGGGCATCGGCATCCATAACGCAGAGTCTTCAATTGAGTCTCTCCTGAAGGAAGTTCACCCTGACCTTATAATATCACTGGGGTTCGGAGGAGCATTGCAGGAAGGGGTTGCTGCAGGGGAACTGGTACGCGCATCGAAAATTATCTTCCTTCGCAGCAGGACGAACGGCGCCTCATCTCTTAAGACCACTGATATCTCTTTGCCGAAAGCGAATTTAACGGGCATATTCGGCAGCTCGATATCTTTCCGCGAAGGCTGCATCGTTACGCTTGAGAATCCGATGACAAAACAGGAAATCAGAAATGTATTGCCAGGCAATATTCCTTTCCCGGTGTGTGATATGGAAACCTTCGCACTTGCCACGATCGCAGCGCGCAGTCACCTTCCATTTGTTGCGGTACGTGCAATCTCAGATACATCAGATCAGGAGATATCACAGGAGGTTTTTGATATCATTGACTCGTCGGGAAAGACCTCATATGCGCGATTGCTCGTTTCGCTTCTAAAAAAACCCTC
>JBAIXS010000160.1:0-3618 GCA_037916395.1 Candidatus Sulfobium mesophilum | reverse complement strand
GGCGGGAGCGCGACGCGTGATATGAGTAGCCGGGGCAGTTCCAGCAGGCAGAGTATGTCGTCAGGAGGCAGGTCTGGCGGCGGAGGCGGAGGAGCATCAAGAGGTGGCGGTGGCGGCGGAGGCGGCCGCGGTGGCGGTGGCGGAGGCAGGAGGTAGCCATGAAAAAATACAGATCATCCATAGAAAAATATTCAAGGGAGAACAAGATGGTTCATTCGTTAATGAGCCCCAAGGAAGGTTTTAGGAATTATGGGTTTGTGGCTGGCATAGTTGCCTCTTTATTCATGATTCTGACATTTACCTTGTCGACGGCAGACGCTGCTGGCAAACAGAAGGGATTTGCTTCCCCGGAAGATGCGATAAAAGCTTGGATCACCGCAGCAAGATCGAATGACGACAAAGAGTTGATTGCGATCTTTGGTCCGGAGGTGAAAGAGGTGATATTTTCGGGCGACCCCGTTGCCGACAAACAGCGGAGAGAGAAGTTTCTCAGCGCCTATGACCAAAAGAATAGTCTTACGAAAGATGGGGACAAGATGGTCCTGGTTGTTGGGGAGAAGGATTGGCCGTTTCCTATTCCTCTTGTGAAAAAGGGCAGCCAATGGTTTTTCGATACTAAAGCGGGAAAAGAAGAGATTCTGAACCGCATCGTCGGCCGGGACGAGCTCGACACCATCCAGACCATGCTTGCCATAGTCGACGCGCAAAGAGAATATGCTATGAAAGACAGGGACGCCAACGGCATCCTTGAGTACGCGGAGAAGTTCCGGAGCGATCCCGGAAAGAAAAACGGTCTGTACTGGGAGACAAAAGAAGGTGAGGAACCTAGTCCGCTGGGCGAACTGGTGGCTCAGGCCAGGGCTGCGGGATATAAAGGGACGGCTTCGAAGGGTAATCCCGTGCCATTTCACGGCTACTATTTCCGGATGCTGATGAAGCAGGGTAAACACGCCCCCGGAGGGGCATATGATTATGTTATAAATGGAAAGATGATAGGCGGATTTGCCGTTGTCGCATACCCTGCCACTTATGGGAATTCGGGCGTTATGACATTTTTAGTGAATCACGATGGCGTTGTCTATCAGAAAGACCTTGGCAAGAATACGGCAAAGAAGGCTAAGGCCATGACGAGCTTTGACCCGGATAATACCTGGACGAAGGTGCAACAGCAATAGAATCCATGTGAGAAGTCTGTTTTCGGGCAGGCTTCTCACATTTTTCCCCTTCTTGTATTTTGCAGGGAGAATATACGGATCAAAAGACTTTGATTTCGGACAAGACGGTTTACAGCCCTTTTAATCGCTGTATGTTTCAACTGCAGACGAATGAATAAAGGAGGATATTATGCCCGCCTATGAATACGAATGCAAAGACTGCAAGAAAGGGTTTGTTGTTTACATTTCCCTGAAAGAGCTGGAAGAGCGCCCGAAAATCAAATGTCCGGGCTGCGGATGCGATCGAGTCGAGAAGAAAATCACCGGCTTCTTTGCAAAGACGGGCAAAAAGTCTTAGAGACTGCCGCAATAGTGTTGCCAGGTGCAGAGAAGGTCAGCAATTAATGGGACTACTGAAGTGAGTCCGCACGTGTCAGTAATATCGGGACGCAGGCCAGGTGATTTCATTCTGTTCGCTGTTACGCTGGTTGAGCTGATCCTTCTCTTTCGCCTGACGCCTGCCTTCACAATCGTAGATTGGGTATATGTCATGCAGCACCTTCTGATTCTCGGAATCTCACTAACGCGGCATCCGCCTCAGGTGCGGGACCACTCGTTGCTGTCTAGTGCAGCCGTCGTCATAGCGTATGCCTACCCGTATGCCCAGGTGGTCTATCTTCGGTGGGTTCCCGGATACCCTGCGTGGCCGGCGGCCGGGCTGCTCCTGGTGACGATAGCGGCGCTTTTGAGCCTTGCGAGCCTTCTCAGCCTTGGCAGTCGGTTCGGAGTCTTCCCGGCCTTGAGGGGTTTGGTTACGAGAGGCCCTTACAGGCTCGTGCGCCATCCAATGTATCTGGCTTACATACTTGCTGACGTCGGCTATAACCTCGAGGAATGGAATTTCGGCACAGCCATAATGGTGGCGGCAGGGTGGGCATCACTGCTTTACCGGATTCATGCCGAGGAACGGATACTCTCTCAGGATGACGGGTGGGTTGACTACGCGGCCCTGGTGCGCCACCGCCTCCTGCCCGGGCTCTGGTAGGCAGCCTGGAAGTCTACATCAGGTTGAGTCTTCTCCAAAAAGTTTGAGCGCTTGGGAACTTCGAATGTTGGCTCCGCTATAAACAATCTGACGCCTGGGTTTCGCCATGCTTTGCGCGGGACAAGGAAGCCAGCTTCAGCCGGACAATCTGAATGTGTTCTTTCAATATGAACAGCTCATCATAAAAGGCAACGGACGTTCGGATACTGCTGACGGCCTCTTCGATACTATCAAGTCTGGCTTCATATGTGCCGGTATTTCCGATCGGCGGGTTCTCCAGGATCTCCTTCTCCAACTCCCTTAGTTTACGATACCAGGGATAATACTTTGATCGGTTTCGCCAGGTATATATCCACGGCAGAATCCCGATCAGAGGTACGATAATTACCCCAAGAGGGACAAGTATTAGAACCAGCCGTTCAGCAAATGCTGCCGCCCAAAAAGGGAGATAAGCATAAAACCACGACCCTCCCGATTTGTAGAACCTTTGCGCCTGCTCGCTAATCGGGTCATCTTGCTTAGTGAGAGTTGGAAATTCCCCTGCTTTGTTGACCCAGCTGGACCCTCCGAAAATTTCCTGGGAGGCTTTCACTAAAAGGTATATCAAGGCCGGATGGAGGTCCTTTCGAATGATGAGGTTTGTCGTCGGCGACAGGAGGTGCACGTCGGACGCAGGTTCCCTCGTTGAGGGATTGATAACTCCCGTTGGCAATACAATATGCGAGAGGTCGGGAAAGCGCCGCGCATAGGCTTCCGCCTGGCTCATGCTCATCAGCTTGATGTCCTTTGCCCTAAGCAATTCCAAAATCAGAGGGTTGTCCGGTGAGCCAAAGGTCATGATCGCGTCAATCTTTCCTTCAAGGATAGCCTGTTTTGCCTCTGCATAAGGGAAATCGATGAATTCTGTCGGACTACCGACCACGCCGGAAACCTTCAGCAGTTCGAGGGAAAATCGTCTGACACCACTTCCTTCAGGCCCAATTGCGATCCGTTTCCCCTGCAGTTGCATCAGATCGTCATAGGTATCTTTCCCCCTGTAAAAGATCCATAACGGTGTGTAAGCCAGACCGCCCAGAGACACAAGATTTGATGAGTCCTCGATACTGCCCACAGTTCCCTGGACAAAACCCGCCTGTACCGATTTCGACCCGTCTTTGAGAAGTCGCAGGTTCTCAACGGCCCCCGATGTTGGTCGCAGTACAACATGAATGCCGTCGCGGGCAAGCACTTCTCGATAAAGCTCGCCAAAAGCTGCATATGAGCCCCCCTCCATGCCAGTGGCCATAATCAACGTCCTCGGCGGGAAGGGCTTGAGAAACCGGTAGCTCATCCAGGACAGAAAAACGACAATCAGCAGGATTACAAGAATGGTAATGGACCAAGCATTTAACGTCAGCTGCCTAATCTTTTGCCGACCCA
>JBAIXS010000159.1:0-5820 GCA_037916395.1 Candidatus Sulfobium mesophilum | reverse complement strand
CAGGATGAGGGAAATTGCGCAGGGGATGACAAGGGACGCGCTCGATGCGTTCGTGCGAAAGGACAAGAAGCTCGCAATGGATGTGATTATGCGGGATGATGAGGTTGACGACCTCAAGCATTCAGTGTTGCAGGAACTGGCCTTTTTTATGGTCCAGGACCCTTCCACTGTAACCCGGGCGATGAAAATAAGCTTTGTGGCCCAATATCTCGAACGGCTTGCCGATCATGCGACTAATATAGCGGAGATGGTAATTTATCTCGCCGAAGGTAGGATAATCAGGCATATGGTTTTGCCGCCGGAAAGTACATAGCTGACTGCCCCTTTAACGACTTTTTTTTACTGAACGAAAGGCCTGTCACAAGTTCTCTCTTTGTTGATGCATCCTCTGTCCATATTTGCTTATTTTGGGATATAATACACAGTTCCTGATAATCAAATAAGGCCATACAAAAAATAGTGGTTTAATGGAAAGGGGCTCCTGCGATTAAGAAAATACCTGACAAAAAAGGCTACTTTGGGGCTTACGGCGGACGTTTTGCGCCAGAGACGCTCATTCCGGCGCTTGATGAGCTTCAGCGAGCATATAACGAGTTCAAAAGGGACAACGCATTTCAGCGGGAACTTTCCTATCTCACTAAAAATTACGTCGGAAGGCCTACCCCTCTCTACTTTGCAAAGAGGCTGACCGAGTCACTTGGTGGGGCAAAGATATATCTTAAGCGCGAAGATCTTGCCCATACCGGGGCGCATAAGATCAACAACGCACTCGGCCAGTCACTTCTTGCGAAAAAGATGGGGAAGAAAAGGCTGATTGCTGAAACCGGAGCCGGCCAGCATGGCGTTGCCACGGCTACAGGCGCTGCTCTTTGCGGTCTTGAGTGCGAAATTTATATGGGGTCTGACGATATAGCCAGGCAGTCTCTTAACGTCTTCAGGATGAAGCTGCTGGGCGCTGAGGTGGCTGAGGTCTCGATAGGGTCGAGGACCCTGAAAGATGCCATCAACGAGGCTATGCGGGACTGGACAACAAACGTGGCCACTACGCATTATGTCCTGGGCACAGTGTTCGGCCCTCATCCGTTTCCCTTGATAGTTCGGGACTTTCAGTCCGTGATCGGAAAAGAGGCGAGAAAGCAGATACTGGAGGCTGAGGGAAGACTGCCGGATTATCTTATAGCCTGCATAGGAGGGGGCAGTAATGCAATGGGACTGTTCCACAATTTTATCGCCGATGAAGGCGTCAGTATGATCGGGGTGGAGGCAGGGGGAAGAGGTATTTTACCTGGCGAGCATGCAGCGCGTTTCGCAGGCGGATCTATAGGCATTCTCCAGGGCACCAAAAGCTTTCTTTTGCAGGACGACGACGGAAATATTCTGGGCACTCACTCTGTGTCAGCGGGTCTCGACTATGCTGCTGTCGGACCGGAACATGCTTTCCTAAGGGATGCAGGCAGGGTTGAATATACATATGCCACCGATGAAGAAGCCCTCAGCGCCTTTGAGCTTCTCTCAAAAACAGAAGGTATCATACCCGCTCTTGAGTCTTCCCACGCCCTGGCCGAGGCGGTCAAAGTGGCCCGCAGACTTTCAAAAGATAAAATGATCATCGTCAATCTCTCCGGCCGCGGCGATAAGGACGTTCAGCATGTAGCCAAAATCAAGGGGATAGAATTGTGATGTCCCGTATAGAGAAGAAATTCAAAGAGGTGCTCAAACGAAAGGGAAAGGCCTTCATTCCATATGTTATGGCAGGAGACCCCAGTCTCGAAAGGACGCGGCAGCTGGTTGCGATATTGGAGGAATGCGGAGCAGATATCATCGAGCTGGGTGTGCCTTTTTCAGACCCGCTTGCAGACGGGCCGACGATACAGGGTGCGGCACAGCGCGCGCTCAGCGAGGGTGTTACTCTGGGCAAGGTGCTTGACCTTATCGGCTCTCTCAGGCAGTCCACCCAGATACCGATCGTGCTGATGACATACTATAATCTGATATTCAGATATGGGGAAGAAAAGTTTGTACGGGACGCCTCTTTGGCCGGCGCGGACGGGATAATAGTCCCTGACCTGCCTCCTGACGAGGCCGGCTCGCTGCTGTCGTTTTCGAAAAAAACCGGCTTTGACTTAATCTTTCTTGTTGCTCCTACCTCCACGGATGAAAGAATGAAAAAAGTGGCGGGGGCTTCCAAGGGATTTATATATTATGTATCCATTACAGGGATAACGGGCTCAAAACTTTCTGTGGATCCATCAATTGGTTCACATATTACGAAGATACAGAAGATAAGCGGAAAGCCTGTTGCCGTAGGGTTCGGTATTTCAACTCCCCAGGAGGCATCGGAGATCGCCCGGCTGGCCGACGGCGTAATAGTGGGAAGCGCTATCGTAAAAAGGGTGAGTGATTCTGACGAAAAACTGAAGGATTATCTCATTGCGCTTCGAAAGGCGATCAGGTGAGCCGATACGATGAGATGAAGTGCCGGAAGGCATCTGCCCTTTTGCACTTCAGAGAGACAGGTGAGTGGTATGAAGCTTAGGGTTCTGGGGTGTTCGGGCGCAGAATTTCCCGGATACAATTCGCCGGCATTTCTTATAGACAGTAAGGTCCTGCTCGATGCAGGCACGATAGGCGCCAGCCTGAGCGAGGCGGAGCAGTGGGACGTAAAGGATATACTTATAACACATTCCCACCTCGATCATATAAAAGGCATCCCATTTCTGGCTGATAACATCATCATCAAGAACAAGAGGCACAGTATAACCCTCTTTGGGATAAAGGAAACGCTTGCCGCCCTTAGAGAGAATTTATTGAACGACAGGCTTTGGCCTGATTTTACGAAAATATCAGCTGCGATCGCCCCTGTGATAAAACTCCGGAACGTTTCAGTGAACAGGGCGTTCAGGGTCGGCGGCTATACAGTGAAGGCTTGTCCGGTGAGTCATACCGTGCCAGCGGTAGGTTATACGATAAGAGATCCTAGAGGGAAGGTATTGCTTTACACAGGCGATACAGGGCCTACACATGAGATCTGGGACAGAGCTCCCGGGATCGATGCCGTTATTATAGAAGTCTCCTTCCCAAACAGGCTCGAGGCGCTTGCAAAGAAGACAGGTCACCTCACCGCGGGACTCCTTGCCGGCGAACTCGGAAAGATGAAGGATTTCCGCGGCAGAGTCTTGGTGACACACCCCAAGCCTCAATACATAGACCAGATCGAAAAAGAGATATATCAGACCGGAATACGAAATATTGAGTTGCTGAGAGACGGCAATATATATGAAATCTGAAAGACAGGTTGCCGCTGATAATTTGTTTTAGGAAATAATAAGGCAAACAAATGGCATGGTTCAAAAAGAGTAAAGAGATAAAGACCGAAAAGAAGGTTAAGATACCTGAGGGGCTCTGGGTAAAGTGCGAGAGCTGTCGGGAGATCATCTATAAGAAAGAGATAGACAAGAATCTCAGGATATGCCCCAAGTGTAATTACCACTTCAGGATCAGCGCCAGGGAACGATTGGCACTCCTTGTTGACGAAGGCAGTTTTGTCGAGATGGACGCCGGTCTGTCTTCCGGAGACCCGCTGAATTTTAAAGACAAGACCTTATATAAGGACAAGCTTAAAGAAAACAAGATAAAGACAGGGCTTGACGACGCAGCGATTTCAGGAGAGGCCATGGTGGAGGGGCATCCCGTCGTTCTGGTGATCATGGATTTTTCCTTCATAGGCGGCAGTATGGGGTCAGTAGTGGGAGAAAAGATAGTGAGGGCAGCGGAGGCAGCTACCGAGACTGGCAGACCTTTGATTACGGTTGCGTCTTCCGGCGGGGCAAGGATGCAGGAGGGCATATTTTCGCTGATGCAGATGGCGCGGGTATCGGCGGCGGTAGGCAGATTGAAGGAAAATGGGGTGCTTTTCGTCTCTGTTCTGGCGGACCCTACATTCGGCGGAGTTACCGCGAGCTTTGCCATGCTTGGTGATGTGATATTGGCTGAGCCAAAGAGCCTTATTGGTTTTGCGGGTAAGGGTGTCATAGAGCAGACGATCAAGCAGCAACTTCCCGAGGACTTTCAGCGGGCTGAATTTCTGCTTGAGCATGGGTTTATAGATAAAATCGTCGATAGAAAAGATATCAGGAAGACCGTAGCAAAGATCATAGAATTGCTTGTATGAGCTATTCACGGGCTATCGATTATCTTTACGGGCTCCAAAAGTTCGGCATGAAATTCGGCCTTGATAATATCCGAAAACTCATGGCCGCCTTTGATAATCCGCAGCGCTCCTTCAGGTCCATTCATGTAGCCGGCACAAACGGTAAGGGCTCCACTTCGGCGATGATTGCATCCATTCTAAAGACTGCCGGCGTAAAGACCGGTCTTTTCTCATCCCCCCACCTTGTCAGCTTTACTGAAAGGATCAGGGTCGATGGTGAGGAAATATCAGAAAACGATGTCATATCCCTTGCAGATGAAGTCAGGTCAACAGCCGAAAAGATCGAAGACTTTTCTCCTACCTTTTTCGAAGTGGTCACTACCATGGCCTTCATCCATTTCAGAAAAATGGGGGTCGAGTGGGCCGTGATCGAAACAGGATTGGGCGGAAGACTCGATGCAACAAACGTCATCACGCCTGAGGTTTCTGTTATTACGAAGATAGGCCTTGATCATTGTGAGTTTCTCGGCAAAACACTGGGTGAAATCGCTTCCGAGAAGACCGGCATTATTAAGACAGCCGTCCCTGTCGTGTCAGCCTTGCAGGAGGCAGAGGCCATCAGGGTCATTGAAAAGACGGCCAGGGAAAGAGGGGCGCCGCTTTTTGAATATGGGAAATCGTTTATGGCCGAAGCTATATCAGAACATTTTGCGGGCATATCGTTTAGCTATCGCGGCGAAGGGCGCTATGAAGATCTTGCAGTTTCATTGGCAGGCAGATATCAGGCTGATAATGCGTCAATGGCGATAAAGACAGCAGAGATACTGATAGCTAAATATCCCGGGATGAAGTGCGACATAAGAAAGGGACTTTCTATGGTTCAGTGGCCCGGAAGGTTGGAAATGATTCATAGTGACCCGCCGGTCCTCATTGACGGAGCTCATAATCCCCAGGCCGCGGTTGCCCTCTCGGAACATCTCAGAAATCTCGTTCTTAAGAAATATAAAAGGATCATTATGGTTGTCGGCGTAATGGGCGACAAGGATGTCGAGGGCATATTGAATCCTCTTTTACCGGTTGCATCCGATATATTATTTACCGCGCCTGCTTACGGCCGGTCGGCCGTTCCGAAGCGGCTGGCTGCGCTTGCGGCCGCCAAAGGATATGAGTCGATTATTGTATCAAACGTTTCAGATGCCGTAAAAAAGGCAGTAGAGATTTGGCAGCCGGGAGGCCTTATCGTAGTCACAGGATCCTTTTACACCATCGGCGAGGCAAAAGAGTCCTTCGGAAACAAAGGCGTACTTACGAGGCTCAGGGAATAAAGGCAGCAGACGGCAGGATGTGAGAAGTCAGACCGAAAATGCGAAAGGATAAACGCAAAGGGTGAAAGGCAAAATAACACGCAGCTGGTCGTTTTTTTTTGTTTTGCTGATAACTTTTTACTATTCACTATCCACTGCATACTGTTTTGCAGGCAATACGGTCATATCCTCCGATAAGCTCGAATATTTTGGCGAGACTAAAAAGTATGTTGCAACAGGATCGGCTGCTGTTGAACGTGACGGTGCCGTACTGAAGTCCGACGAAATCACTTACTATGAAGACTCCTCTGAGGCTCTCGCTTCAGGTCAGGTGCAGTACAATGACGCTGACGCTTCCATAAAGGC
>JBAIXS010000158.1:0-7470 GCA_037916395.1 Candidatus Sulfobium mesophilum | reverse complement strand
TGGTGATGAATAACCTGGTGATGCCTGCCATTTACCGGTTCAATGAGATGAGGGGATTTCCGGCGATAATCCTGAACCTGAAAAGGGTCATAATCCTCGTCTGCGTCTTTCTTGGCTATTTCTTTGCCGTTTCGATCGGTGAGTTTTATTCCCTTGTCGATATAGGTCTGAAGTCTTTTGAGGCTGTAACGATTTTTGCACCGGCAATAATACTGGGGCTTTTCTGGAAGAGAGGAAACAAAAACGGAGCTGCTGTAGGGATTATCGCAGGTTTTGCGGTGTGGTTTTATACGCTTTTAATGCCGGCACTCCTGAAATCAGGCGTACTTACCGAAAAAGGGCTGTTCGGTTATCTGCTGCATTCGGAGATGCTGAACCCTCACGCGTTATTCGGGGTTGAAGGATTTGACAAATGGAGTCATTCGCTTTTTTGGGGGCTTTTCTTTAACCTGATTTTGTACATCGGCTTTTCGATTTTTACTCGCCAGACGGCAGAAGAACAAAAGCAATCGCTGCTTTTCGTTGAGTCCTATTCTCCGATGCTGCTGCCGTCAAAGGGCAATTACAGCATACAACAGATCACAGATGTCCTCGGTCAGTATGTGGGCAGAAGGGAGTCGCGGGAGATTGTGGATCACTTCATTGCCAGAAACAACATAAAGCGGGACGCAATATCCCGGCAGGAACTTATCAGACTCAAGGACGAGGCCGAGAGGGTCCTCTCAGGGGCACTTGGGTCCGCCATAGCGACTATTATTTTCGAGGATAAGCTGACTCTGACGGAAAGCGAACGAGGGGAGCTTTCGAGTTCGATAAAACAGATAACCGAAACGCTGCGATTGTCGAGGCAGGAACTTGCGGAAGCTAACAGAAACCTGGCTTATCTTAAGGAGTTCAGCGAGAATATCATCGAGAGCGCCCCGCTGGGCATCGTAACTATCGATTCTTCTCTTTTGGTAAGGTATTGGAACAAAGAAATCGTCAATATGACCGGCATAAAAAAAGGAGAAGCCTTCAATCGGGCAATTAACAAACTTATGCCCTGGGTGCCCAGGGAAGTATTTCAGCACAGCGAGCAGGGTGAGATGATCGTTCAGAACCCGGCAATGCAGACGTTCAAGATAAATATAAGCCCATTTAAGGATCCCTCCGGAGGATTTGTTGTTATCCTTGAAGATATCACTGAAAAGAAGAAGATGGAAGAACAACTTTTTCAGGCGTCAAAGCTCGCCAGCATCGGGAAATTGACGGCAGGAATATCGCATGAAATCGGCAATCCCCTTGCCTCGATATCCTCTCTTGTACAGGAGATCAGATCTTTAAGAGGGGAGACTTTCAGCCGGGTGCCGTATGGGGATGCCGCTAACTCCGCAGCAGAAAGCGAGCGCGGAAACGGCGGCGGGGAGGACAGTATTTTTCTTGAGGAATCCCTGAGGACGATTAACAACCATATAGAAAGGATTGCCAAAATAGTGCGAAGCCTGGGCGATTTTGCCAGGACATCGTCCAGGGAAAAGATTAAATCGAATGTATCCGAGATTCTCGACAGGACTATTAACCTTGTGCGATACGACAAGAGATTCAAAAACGTCCGGCTTGTTTCAAACATCCAACCGATTCCTGAACTTATGATAAACCCCGACCGCATGCAGCAGGTATTTCTGAACCTTATGCTTAATGCATTAGATGCCATGCCGTCAGGCGGAAGTCTCACAGTGTCGATGAGGCCCAAAGGAGATTCGGTCGAAATTGTTTTCAGTGATACCGGTGTCGGCATCGACGAAGTGATCATAGACAGGATATTCGATCCATTCTTCACCACGAAGCCCTTTGGAAAGGGTACCGGTCTGGGCTTGAGCATGTGCTACGGCATCATAAGGGAACATAACGGCACAATTTCAGTGAAGAGCAAAAAAGGTGAAGGAACGGTCTTTACGATCAGTCTTCCGGTGGAAGAATAATGGCATCTTCCAGTATGAAGCCCTTTATAATAGTAAGCCTGAAGTGTTTATTGAGAGAGGATAAAGGTGACTGAAAAGTTATTGATTATTGAAGACGAAGAGACCTTACGTGAGTCTCTGAAAAGAGTATTCACTCGCGATCAGTACGAAGTTGATGTGGCTGACAGCGCTGAGACGGCGCTCAGCGCAATTGACGGCAGGATCTACGATCTGATCATTACGGACATAGTTCTTCCGGGAATCAACGGCATTGAGTTTCTTAAGAAGTGCAGGGAGCAAAACCCCGAACAAATAGTGATTATCATTACGGCATACGCCTCGCTGGAAACAGCGGTAGAGGCGCTCCGGGCAGGAGCTTACGACTACATTGTCAAGCCGATCATGCATGAGGAGATCAAGAGGATCGTAAGAAACGCCCTGCGTGAGAGGGCGTTAAGAACCGAGAACACAATCTTACGAAAGCAGATAGAAGAGCGTTACGATTTTGACAAAATTATAGGAGAGAGCAAGGTTATTACTGACGTGATCGGGGAGGTAAAGCGGGTTGCTGATGCCAGGAGCAATGTTCTCATACTCGGGGAGACCGGGACGGGGAAGGAGTTATTTGCACGGGCGATTCATTTCAACGGCTCAAGGAGAAATAATCCTTTTATACCCATTAATTGCAGTGCCATACCGGAGAATCTTCTTGAGTCTGAACTCTTCGGCTATGTTAAGGGAGCTTTTACAGGCGCAGTTAATTCAAAAAGAGGACTCTTTGAAGAGGCTGACGGAGGTACGGTCTTTCTTGACGAGATAGGAGATTTAAGCCTTTCTCTTCAGGCAAAACTGCTGAGGGTAATCGACGACCACGAAATCAGGCCTGTGGGCGGTGTTCAGGGCAGAAAGATTGATATCAGGTTCATCACCGCTACAAATAAGGAGATAACCAGGGCGGTCAGGGATGGTTCTTTCAGAGAAGATCTCTTCTTCAGGATTAATGTTATGACTCTTCTGCTGCCCCCGCTCAGGGAGCGTAAGGAAGATATAATAATTCTCGCAAGACATTTTCTGGAGAGATATGCCGCTGAAATAGGCAAGAATGTCAAGTTTATTGATGATGCCACATTCAAAGTACTTACAGACTATTACTGGCCAGGAAATGTAAGAGAATTACAGAACATTATAGAAAGGGCTGTGCTGATTACCGATGGCAATACTATCTTTCCGGAACATCTGCCGGAGGGCATGAAAGGCGTTTCTACTTTTTCGTCGGAGTCCATCGAAAAAATCCTCTCAATTGAGAATTACACAAAGGAATTTATATTGCGTTACCAGCATAGCTACGGAGAACAGAAACTATCGAGCTTGCTGGGAATAACAAGAAAATCGTTATGGGAAAAGAGAAAAAAGTGGGGAATATCAAGAAGATAAGGCAGCGTTACTATTTTATACATGATTAGAAATGTTTTGTAACTAATAGTAACAGTAATAACTTACTGAAAAATATGGATTTTACTCCGCCTTCAAATATTAACGTTACAAATAGTAGCGTGAATATTTTTTCCTAAATTTCGGGCTTTATCTAACTTTAAGAAAATAACTTTAATAGTCCTGCGTAACCCCACGTAATTAAATAATATAGTGCCATCTCTTCGTGATAGATTATGATGGGCACATACATTGCTACGTTATAATCCAATGGTTATCACTGAAGATCTTATAGAATTTCTCAAAAACGTACCTCCTTTTCAATTCCTGGATGAAAAATTATTGCATAGTGTCGCTATGAGCGTCTCAATGGAGTATTACCCGAAGGGGGCAACGATACTCCATCAGGATGGGCCTCCGAGTGAGTATCTCAGGATCATCAAAAAAGGGGCAGTCAAGGTCTTTATTGTCCCTGAAAAGGGTGAAGAGGTTTTGATCGATTACAGGAGTGAGGGCGAGTCTTTTGGTCTTCTTTCTTTGGTGGGAGGCGACAAGTCACGCGCCACTGTAGTAGCTGTTGAAGACACAATATGTTATCTGTTTGGGAAAAGCGCAGTGCTTAGACTCGTGGATGCGCACCCATCGTTCACGGAATATTTCTTTAAATCCTTCCTGAATAAGTATATTGACAAAACATATAAAGAGATGCATAACAAGAGCCTCCTTTTTGGTGGAGGCGATAAACCTCTCTTTACAACGCCGGTTGGGGAAATTGCCTCAAAAAAGGTCGTGAGCGCGCTGCAGGAGATCTCGATCAGGGAGGGAGCAGAACTTATGGCTCAGAACAGGATGAGTTCGCTGGTGCTGGTCGACAGAGATGGGGTTCCTACTGGCATCGTCACCGACAGGGATTTAAGGGATAAGGTAGTATCCAAGGGCAGACCTGTAACAGAGAGTATTAGCAGCATCATGAGTGTTTCCCTCATTAAGACAGAGGCCCGTGATTATTGTTTTGAGGCGCTCTTGAAGATGATAAGGTACAACATCCACCATCTGCTTGTCATAGATGAGGGCAAGCTTAGGGGAATTGTAACGAACCACGACCTTATGATGATGCAGGGAACATCACCGATCTCCCTTGTGAGGGAAATAGAGAGTCAGTTGACGGTCGAAGGGCTTGTCCCGGCAGCAAAGAAGACAAACGAACTCATAGGTCTTCTTCTTAAGGAAGGGGCCAGAGCCAGCAACATAACGAGGATAATAACCGAGATTAACGACAGACTCCTGAGAAAAATATTGGAGTTTGCTGAAAAAGAGTTTGGGAAGCCCCCCGTGAAGTACTGCTGGATAATCTTTGGAAGCGAGGGCCGGAAGGAGCAGACCTTCAGGACGGACCAGGACAATGCAATCATATATGAAGATCCCGCGACAGAAGCCGAAGATGCCACGTGTCGAACCTATTTTACAGTATTTTCCGCATTTGTCCGGGACAGCCTCCTTAAGTGCGGTTTTCCGCGATGCCCTGCAAATTATATGGCCAGCAACCCGGAGTGGTGCCAGCCGCTGAAACAGTGGAAGAAATATTTTGCGACGTGGGTGTATACACCAACGCCCGACGCAGTGATGAAGTCTCTCATATTTTTTGATTTCAGACCGATTTACGGCGAGTTCAGTCTCGCTGAATCACTCCGGGATTCCCTCACCTCCCTCCTTGAAGGACAGATGATATTTCTGGGATATATGGCCAACATGATCATAAAGAATACGCCGCCGGTGGGGTTCTTCAAGTCGTTCACTGTTGAAAAAAGCGGGGAGCATAAAAATGAGCTTAATATGAAGGTCAAGGGTATTGCTCCTATTGTCGACATGGCCAGACTCTTCAGCCTTGAAAAGGGCGTCCGTGAGACGTCAACTATAGAACGGCTTTCCACGCTGAAAGATAAACATACCATCGTGAAGGAATTTGCTGACGAACTGGAACATGCTTTCGAATTTATCATGCTGATGAGGATTCAACACCAGTTTGAGCAGATGGAAGCGGGCAAAGAGCCGAATAACTTTATCAACCCTAACAGTCTGAGCAATCTTGAAAAGAAGATGATGAAGGAATCATTCAATCTGACAACAAGACTTCAAAGCATCATTATAGAGCGGTATAAGCCGCTCATCTGGTGAGGAAAAGAATGCTCAGTTTTCTCAAGGGCAAAAGCAAAAGCGAGGAGGAGGCGGGCAGCCTGCAAGAAGCGGAATATGTGGTAATAGATACAGAGCTGACAGGTCTTAACTGGCGAAAAGATTCGATCGTGTCTATCGGGGCCGTGAGGATGAAGGGCGGAAGAATAGACATTGGGGAATCTTTTTACAGGATGATAAATCCGGAGACCTCTCTCACAGCAGAAAGCGTGGTCATCCACGAAATCATGCCTTCTGATGTAGTGATGAAGCCCGGCATCGACACCGTGCTCGGGGAATTTCTGGATTATTGCGGCGCTGATATCCTGGTCGGTTTTTGTGTAAGCGTTGACATGGAGTTTCTCAACAGAGAAACGAAAAGGCTCTTTGGCAGTACCCTTCAAAACCAGGTCATTGATATTTACCCGCTTTTCGAATGGTTATTGAAGAATGAGGGATTTCGGGGAGAAAAAAAGAGCCTTTTGTCGAGCCGCTATCAGCTGTATGATATCGCAAGGTATTTTGACATCGAGGTCAATGGAGCCCACAACGCCATAATTGACGCATTCATTACTGCACAAATCTTTCAGAGGTTTATTCCGGTGCTGTCTAAGGCCGGAATGAAGAGCGCGGCGGATCTTGTAAAGCTGACGAAAAATTTTAAAGGAGGTGATCACCGGGTATCAAGCAATATCAGTAACTTTTAGTACAGAGGCTGCAATTGGGCAGTTAATCTATTAAGAGGAGGTAGTGGGAATGGCCAAGAAGACTGTACACGAAATTCTTGAGGACGAGGATTTCAAGGCATTGTCGAGTCAGAAGAGTGTAATATCGATTATTCTGACAATCCTTGAGTTGGCTCTTTACTTCGGGTTTATAGCCCTGATCGCGTTTAACAAGCCGTTTTTATCTCAGAAGATGAGTGGAGAGGGTTCTACGACCATAGGCATACCCATAGCTGTCGGAACCATCGTTGGGTCCTGGGTGCTTACCGGGGTCTACATCTTCTGGGCGAACAGCAAGTATGACGCAGAAGTCAAAAAAGTCAAAGATAACATAATAGGAGGATAGCGATGCCACAAGCAACACAGACAGCGATCGGGACTGCGAACCCGACTGCCATAATGTTTTTTGTAGCTTTTGTTGTCAGTACGCTTCTCATAACCTGGTGGGCTGCAAAAAGAACACGGACTACCAAGGATTTCTATGCCGCCGGAAGAAGCATCACAGGATTCCAAAACGGTCTGGCCCTTGCCGGCGATTATATGAGCGCCGCATCGTTTTTGGGCATAGCCGGTCTTGTTTCGACGAAGGGATATGACGGCCTTATATATTCCGTCGGCTGGCTGGTCGGATGGCCGATTATCATGTTCCTCATTTCCGAACCGCTTAGAAACCTCGGCAAATACACGTTCGCCGACGTTGTGGCATACCGCCTGAACCAAAGGCCGATAAGAGCCGCTGCAGCTGCAGGTTCCCTAGTCGTTGTTATTACGTACCTCATCGCTCAGATGGTCGGTGCGGGAACTCTTATCAAGCTTATGTTCGGACTTCCTTTCGAAGTTGCAATTGTGGTTACCGGCAGTCTCATGATAATGTATGTTCTTTTCGGCGGGATGATAGCCACGACCTGGGTTCAGATAATCAAGGCCGGCCTACTGCTTGGAGGGGCGACACTTCTTGTTCTGTTGACACTGAACAAGGTCAACTTCAGCTATGCAAACCTGTTTAATCAGGCCTCTACGGCAACACCTCTCGGGCAGAAATTTCTTGAGCCGGGCGGCTTGGTTACGAGTCCGATTGATGCATTTTCTCTCGGTCTGGCTCTCATGTTCGGCACAGCAGGGCTTCCGCACATTCTGATGAGGTTTTATACGGTTCCGGACGCAAAGGAGGCTAGAAAATCGGTCTTTTATGCTACAGGGTT
>JBAIXS010000157.1:0-28010 GCA_037916395.1 Candidatus Sulfobium mesophilum | reverse complement strand
TTAAACAACACAGCCCCGAGACCTTTTGGAAAAATCCGCGGCAAATTTCCGGGAATACCTCCGCCGGTGATGTGAGCCATGCCTTTCACATCCACCTTTTCCATGAGCGCCTTATAAGTCTTTACATAGATTTTTGTAGGTTTCAATAACTCTTCGCCCAGTGGAATGCCGATCTGAGGAAAGATTTTCCTGACACTTATTTTCTTAAAATCAAACAAGACCTTCCTCACCAGGGAATAGCCGTTACTATGCAGGCCGCTTGAGGGTATGCCGATTAAAACATCGCCGTCCTGAATCCGCTTACCGTCGATTATCCTGCTCTTTTCAACAACGCCAACTGCGAAACCTGAAAGGTCATATTCGCCGCGATCATAAAAACCCGGCATCTCAGCTGTTTCTCCGCCCACCAGAGCGCATCCGGCTTCAAGACAGCCATTTGCTATACCTCTTATAACGTCGGCAGCCTTTTCCGGTTTCAGTTTTCCTGTAGCAAAATAATCTAAGAAAAAAAGCGGCTCTGCACCGCTGGTCAGTATGTCGTTTACGCACATTGCGACAAGATCTATCCCGACAGTGTCATGCCGGCCCGTCATGAAAGCTATCTTCAGTTTAGTGCCGACGCCGTCAGTGCCGCTGACCAAGACCGGCTCCTTGTATCTGCGGCTATTCAGCCTGAACAGCGCGCCAAATGATCCTATATCGGCCATCACTTCCGGCCGGAAGGTCTTTCGGACAAGCGGCTTTATGATGCCGACGAA
This sequence comes from Candidatus Sulfobium mesophilum, assembly GCA_037916395.1. Classification (GTDB taxonomy): domain Bacteria; phylum Nitrospirota; class Thermodesulfovibrionia; order Thermodesulfovibrionales; family UBA6898; genus Sulfobium; species Sulfobium mesophilum_A. The sequence goes on along the minus strand of JBAIXS010000157.1, from coordinate 27,252 downwards.
TCTGTCTCCTTCGTCGATATCAACTCCGGCCTTCTTATAGGTAAGTCTCTTGTTTGTCTTCATAAACTGTCGCTTAGGCAGGACTCGCTTTGAACCACTATATTTTGCACAAAGCGACGTCAAAGGGCAAGGCAATTATTTATTATTTATAAGCTTACGATTGCCGGGAACAACGGCTTCGTCCTATTTTCGAAACGACGCGTTTCTGCTAAGATACTTATTGATGCCTCTGATACTTGTAACCAATGATGACGGTGTTCACTCCCCCGGCATCGTGTCGCTTTACAAAGCGGTGAAGCTTTTGGGAGACGCCTATATCGTCGCACCTGACAGGGAAAGAAGCGCGGCAGGGCATTCTCTTACACTGCACCGGCCGTTGAAAGTTTCCGAAATCAGAGAAAGAGTATACAGCATAAACGGAACTCCCACTGATTGTGTAACAGTCGCAATTAATAAGGTTCTGCCCGAAAGGCCGTCTCTTATCGTCTCGGGGATCAACAGGGGGGCCAACCTTGGAGATGACATCACATATTCGGGCACAGTTTCTGCGGCGATCGAGGGGACCATGTTCGGAATACCTTCCGTGGCTTTTTCTCTGCCCGCGGCCAAGCAATACCACTTTGATACGGCATCTGCGGTGGCGTACAATATCGCTTCCTATGTCCTTAAACACTCTCTGCCTTATGACACGCTGCTGAATGTCAATGTACCCAATATCGAAAAGGAAAACATCAAAGGTATCCGCTTCACCCGCCAGGGGAAAAGGATTTACGACGGCGCAATTCAGGAAACCTACGACCCCTGGGGTGAAAAACACTTCTGGATAGGCGGAGGCAAGCCGTATTGGGAACGAGGCGAAGACACGGACATCGAGACGCTGGAAGCCAACTATGTTTCAGTGACTCCTATACATCTGGACCTGACAAACTACGACGCCCTCTCCTTCTTTAAGAAGAACTGGCGCGGAGACGCCATGTGGACATGGGACTATGATGAAAAAGTATGACGTTATAATTGTAGGCGCGGGACCGGCGGGGATATTCACTGCGCTTGAACTCCTGGGGGCGAGAGAAAAGCCGAGCATTCTGATAATTGAAAAAGGGAAGGATATCGAGCAGAGGGCCTGTCCGCTTAAGGTCAAAAACATCTCCTGCACCACCTGCAGGGAATGCGATCTGCTTAGCGGATGGGGCGGGGCCGGTGCGTTCAGTGATGGCAAACTCAGCCTCTCTCCCGATGTAGGCGGGTTCCTTTCCCGCTACCTGGATAAGGATGACATAAGATCGCTTATAGATTATGTCGACGGCATATATTTGAAGTACGGCGCCCCTGCTGAGTTATTCGGGGACAACGCCGATGCAGTGCAGGAACTTGAAAAACTCTCTTCTGTGAACGGCCTTGTTCTTATTCCATCAAAAATTCGGCACATCGGCACCGACCGGTGCAAGATGCTACTGAGGAGGATACGTGAAGACGTTCGGGGCTCTATCGACACGATATTCCATACGGAGACCGAGACCGTAATTGTCGAAAAAGGCAAATACAAAGGGGTAAAGCTAAAAGACGGCACTGAGTTCTACTCAGATTTTCTGGTCCTTGCGCCGGGGCGGGAAGGTTCCCGATGGCTTGAGGAGGAATCCAGGAGACTCGGGCTTACGTTGCTTAAGAACCCGGTAGATATAGGGGTCAGAGTTGAACTTCCGGCAGCAGTCCTTGAACCCCTTACCAGGATCACTTATGAACCCAAACTCCTTTTTTTCTCCAGAAGGTTCGACGACAAAGTCAGGACATTCTGCGTGAATCCTTACGGGGAGGTTGTGAAAGAGTATCTTAAGGGCATCTGGACTGTAAATGGTCATAGCTACGCTGAACGCAGGACCGGAAATACCAACTTTGCGATTTTAGTCAGTACCTATTTTACGGAACCATTTGATCAACCGATCTCTTACGGCAGGTATATCGCCCAGCTTGCAAACTTTCTGGGCAAGGGAGTAATAATTCAAAGACTGGGAGACCTGATGGCGGGAAGGCGTTCGACGCAGGAGCGTATTTCAAAAGGCATTGTGCGTCCTACCCTGAGCGATGCCACTCCTGGCGACCTGAGTTTTGTTATCCCTTACCGTTATCTCTGCGACATCATGGAGATGCTGGAAGCCCTTGATAAAATAGCACCGGGAGTTAACTCGCGGCATACCCTTCTTTACGGCGTCGAAGTTAAATTTTACTCGATGCAGTTGAAGCTCACCGATAAACTGGAGACTGAGATATCCAATATATTCGCAGTCGGAGACGGAGCAGGCGTCAGCCGGGGACTGATACAGGCGTCCGCATCCGGAATACTGGCGGCAAGAGAAATTCTCTGCCGCTTTTGATGGGAACCTGATGATAGACTATCAAAGACTAAGAAATCTCATGGTAGAAGCACAGCTTGTGCCCAGAGGCATCAGCGACAAGTCCGTCCTTGATGCGATGAGGAGCGTTCCCAGACATTACTTTGTAGACACTTCGCTTCAGTACGCGGCCTATGACGATATGGCCCTCCCTATCGGAGAGGGGCAGACTATCTCTCAACCCTATATGGTGGCCATAATGACGGAACTGCTGGCATTAACAGGCAGAGAGCGGGTGCTTGAGATCGGTACAGGTTCAGGCTATCAGGCTGCGGTGCTCTCCATGCTTTCAAAAGAGGTTTTTACGATAGAACGGATCGCCGTACTTACAGAGCAAGCGCTACAGAGGTTCCGTGATCTTTCCTACCTTAACATCCAGGCCAAAACAGGAGATGGCACGCTCGGATGGCCTGAAGAGGCGCCGTTCGACCGGATAATTATTACTGCCGCCTCACCGAAAATACCCGAGCCTCTTAAAGAACAACTGAGTGATGACGGTATCATTGTAATACCAGTAGGAAGCAGATACTCGCAGCAACTCCTCAGGATAACAAAGACTAAAGAGGGATACGATGAAGAATATCACACGCCCTGCGTCTTTGTACCTCTGATCGGTAAACATGGCTGGAGCGAATAGGACGGCAGGATGTTACGGGGACTTTCTTTTAAGCCCTCTTCTGACCTTCCTCAGAAGCAGGACATATTTCATGCGGTCCTCAGAACTTATCTGAACGCATCCGAACCTGTGATGCTGATAAAGCCCCAGGAATTCTCTTAATTCTTCTTCAATCTGAAGCCCCTCCGTCCTGCTTAATATTTCTTGGCAAGTGGCCGACGCCGAAAAATCAAATCCTGCGCGAGCCATGATTTTTTTAAGACTCGCATATTCCCGACTTACAAAGTCCATTCTTTCAGGACCCTTAGCTTTCCGAATAAAATAGAGAAGAGATATAAACAGCGTCGGAAGAAGAATGAGATATAAGAGGATTCGCACTTTTCCCACCTTCATAAGATATAATGCAGCAAACCCAAGCAGTGCTGCAGCGAATTGAAGGATAGCCCTCTGGTCTTCAGCCTTAAAACCCACAACATATCTCCCCCAGTTCATTTTGACCAGGTCCCAAAAAAGGGTGATAGTTTTCGGATGACCAGAAGGAACCGCCGGTGTGGGGTCCAGCCTTATCCACTTATTGTCAATCAAAGCCTCCACCCATGAGTGAGCATCGCTTTGTCTCACTATAATGTACCCGCCGAATCTGTTCGCTTCGCCTCCGCAAAATCCATTTACTATCCTGGAGGGGATGCCAAGGCAACGCAGCATCAGAGCCATCGACGTTGCGTAATGCTCGCAAAAACCTTTTTTTGAATAGAAGATAAAATCATCAATCGGGTCCCTCCCTTTCTGCGAGGGAGAAACAGTCAGTGAATATGTGTAATTTTTTTTCAGATACCGCTCAATCAAATTCGCCCTTTCCCTGTCTGTTTTGGCGCCTGCCGTAACGTCCACCGCGAGACGCCGTATCCTTTCCATGCCATCAGGAAGTTGAAGGTATCTGTCCTCCCTTACACCGGGGACGTCGCTTCGCACTACGCTGTATGCGGTATAGAAAGCCCTCCTCGCAGACTTACGCGACAAATATATGGCGCCTCCGCCGTCTGCCATGACAATGAATGAATCGACTTTTACAGCTTTTATTTCCGTCAGCCCGAAGATGATATCAGAGTCGATTGGCTCAAGATATATCCGCTGTTCGACTGCCGATTTCCTGTCGTAGTCGCCAAGCAGATACTCGTCTGCCGATTTCACCACCCTGTGCCTCTCGCCAACCGTGCTTCTCCACAGCCTGCCGTCGAAATAATCAAGTGACCTGCCTCGCCAGTAATATGGTGCAGGAACGTCACGTTCCAGTTCTATTCTCATGACTACCGAGGGATCAAGCTTTACTTCACCCATAGAACCGAAATCCACGCGGTCAGCAAAACCTGACGTTCTCATCCCTCGGACGTGACTTTTTCCAAGCAAGGTGAAAGCGGTTCTTGGCATCATCAAAAAAAAGACTACGGTCATAAAGAGGACCGCTATGGAAATCAAAGACACAGGTTTTAACAGCTTTATCTTCCCCAGATGCCCTTCTTTTGCGAAATGGGAAAACACCATGGCGGCTACAAGCGCAACAAGAAAGACTAGAAATACAACGCCGAAAAAGATAGACTGCGAAAGCCCGGATGCGATCACCATCTGCAGAAGAGACATAAAATATACCTGAAGGTGGTCCCACGGCTCTTTAAGGTCATAGCTCTTTATAGCCTGGAATGCTATTGTCAGGTGAGCAACAGCAACAAAAAAATCTCCAGAGACAGCCGAGTCGATGATAAATACGCCAAGCGTCAGCAGCGAACAGGCTCCGATTACCCAACCGGGGGCAGCCCCCTCACCCTTCAAATGGCGGTAATAACCCGGTACTATGGCCAGACCGGTCGCTGTCATGACCGGATTTAACTCGCCTGTAATTACAAGTCCGATGCATCCGGTGAACCCGAGAAATGCGGTGAGCAGTCTATATGTCCTCGGCATAAAAGACCAGGCCTCCGGCTAAAGCATATTCTCTCAGAGTCCCACGGCTCTTAAGTACAACCACAAGGAGCCCCTCGTCCCCCTCCTCTAACTTATCGCCGCAATCGTCCTCCTCGGCTATCACAGCAAGGACATCCAGAATCTTAAAGAGATGCTCGGCGCCATTGCCGAAAGGGACTTCCTCTTTGCAAGTAACAACACTAACGTAATAGCCCCGATCAATAAAATCTTTTGCAAGGGAGGCCGCCAGAGAAACAGCCTTTTCAAACAACGCTCCGCCTTCAGGCAGCCGGTTGTCAAGGACAATAGTGACCTTTAGACCTCTGAACTCAGCATATTCCTTGACAAGATATGCCTGCCTCTTCGCAGAGGCCTTCCAGTGAATTCTTCTCCAGTCATCGCCCTCTCTGAATTTGCGAAGGGCATAAAGGTCATCGCCGGCGTCAGCAGGACCCGGGGCAGCCGCCGCCCCTGAGGCGACTATTTGGTCCATGTTAGCTGAGACGTCCATAAGAGCGGGATAAACGAGCAATGAGACGGATACATAGATATTTTTCTGTGCATTAATTAGGATGAAAGGAAATCCGCTGCCTATACGAAAATCCCCGTAGCGGTAAAGTCCCCTTTTGGCAAATGTGATTCTGATGTCCCTTTCGACCCCCTTTAACGCGGGGATTTCATCATAGTACGCAGGGACGAGAGATCCTGACACCAGGCATTTTACCGAGTAGGAAGGCACCAGGCTTTTGTTGTTCTTAAGAAGGAGCGACAATGATGCCTCTTCCCCGGCAAATACGGCTCCTCCGCCACCGACATTAAGAGAAAGGCCAAACAGGTTCAGCCAGGCCAGCGCTACCGAAAGAACAAGAAACGAAAGCATAAGGGAAAGGATAAGATAGATAAGATTGTTTCCAGTGTTGAACGCGGCTACCGCGATCAGGAAGGCAGCTATCAGGAACCTCTTGCCCTCCCTCGTTACTTCTACAGACTTCACACCGGTACCGGCACCTTTTCCACAATTTCGCGTACAAGCCGCTCCGCCTCTGAAAAATATTTTTTGTTTTTAAGAATAAGCCGGTGCCCCAGCAGAAGCGGCGCGAGCCTCTTGATATCATCCGGGACCGCGAAATCTCTTCCCTCATAATACGCATGCGCTTTGACTGCGCTAAAGAAAAATTGGGCGCCTCTGGTGCTGGCGCCAAGCCTGACCCTCTCGTCACGCCGGGTGGCGCTGACAATCTCCATCATATAATCTACCAGGCTGTCCTCAACCCTGACTTTGTCGGCCTCCTGTTGCATGCCGAGTATATCGTGTCTTGATACCACCGGAGCAATTCTTTCCAATTGCCTGAAACTTGGTTCTTCCACAACTGCAATCTTTTCGTATTCCGGCGCCGGATATCCAAGTATGATACGCATCATGAAGCGGTCAAGCTGACTTTCCGGCAACGGGAATGTTCCGTGATACTCCATTGGGTTCTGCGTGGCGATAACCATAAAAGGATCAGGCAGCCTGAAGGTCTTCCTCTCAACAGTGACCTTTTTTTCATTCATGGCCTCAAGAAGCGCTGACTGGGTCTTGGGGTTTGTTCTGTTGATTTCGTCGGCAAGAATGATGTTACAAAAAAGCGGGCCGGCTTTAAACTCAAACTCTCTTGTCTCGTTGCTGTAAATGCTGACACCAATGATATCCGAGGGCATCATATCGCTTGTGAATTGTATCCTCTGAAATGTGCAATCTGTTGCCTTAGCCAGAGCAAAGGCGAGCGTGGTCTTTCCAACTCCCGGCACGTCTTCTATAAGAAGGTTGCCTTTGCCCAGAAGACACACAATGGCCATCTTAATAGCGGTATCCTTGCCTCTCAGCACCTCACTGATACGGCCTTTGAGCTGCTTTAAAACAGGATTTGTCATCTGATTATTCATTCTTTATTATACATCGGAGGGTCTGAGGTGTCTTGGTTTGGGAAGAATGGGCTGCTATGTGTTTTACTGCCGGCCCTCAGTGAGGAAAAATATCCCGTATTTCTATATAATAAAATAATTTTTTCGGGATGTCGTTCATTTCTAACCTGAAATCCCGGCTCCCAAATGCTTAGTGAAGGAGGTTTATTTCAGTGAAGAAGCCATGGTCTGGAAGGTTTACCGTCAAGACATCCGCAATAGTTGAATCCTTTTCAGAATCCATCTCCTTCGATAAAAGGCTTTGGAAATATGATGTTGAGGGTAGTGTGGCCCACGCCAGGATGCTGGGGATGCAGGGTATTATATCCAAAAAGGAAGCCGCTGCGATCGTAAAGGGACTCACTGAGATTGCCTCCGACATTGAAGAGGGCAGGTTCAGATTCAGCGAGGCACTGGAAGACATCCATATGAACATTGAATCGGCTCTTATAAAAAAGATAGGCCCCGTGGGAAGAAAACTGCATACCGCTCGTTCCCGAAACGATCAGGTCGCCCTCGATCTGAGATTATACCTGAGGGAAGAGACAAAGCAAATACTTTCCCTGATAAAAGATCTACAGAAGACGATTCTTCAGATAGCCAACCGCTACGTCAACGCTGTTATGCCCGGATTTACTCATACTCAGCGGGCGCAGCCTGTTTTGCTTTCACATCATCTTCTGGCATATGTTGAGATGTTGCAAAGGGACAAAGGTCGCTTCGATGATTGCATGAAACGGATAAACGTCCTGCCGCTGGGTTCGTGCGCGCTGGCTGGGACTACTCTGCCGATAGATCGTGATTATGTCGCAAAAGCCCTTGGTTTCACATCTGTTTCCGGCAACAGTATCGACACTGTCTCCGACAGGGACTTTGCCATAGAGTTCTTAGCCTGCGCTTCCATTGCAGCAACGCATCTTTCGCGTTTGTCAGAGGAACTTGTACTTTGGTCAACAGAGGAATTCGGGCTTATTGAAATATCGGATGCCTTTACGACCGGATCGAGTATTATGCCGCAGAAAAAAAATCCTGATGTAGCCGAACTCGTCAGAGGAAAGACAGGCAGAGTTTACGGAAGTCTTATCTGTCTGCTTACGGTCATGAAGGCGCTGCCTCTGTCATACAACCGGGATATGCAGGAGGACAAACCGCCGGTCTTCGATGCCGCGGACACATTGAAAGCCTGTTTGTCGGTGATTAAGGCCATGCTGCCTGAAATCAGGTTCAATACTGAAAAGATGCTGCGGACGGCTGCAGAGGGGTATTCGACTGCCACTGACCTGGCAGAGTATCTTGTGAAGAAAGGTGTCCCCTTTAGGGAGGCGCATGAAATTACCGGAAAGGTCGTGCGTTACTGCATCATTAATAAAAAAGACCTTCAATCCCTGAAGCTTGAGGAACTGAAGTCATTTTCGCGGGTTATCAAAGGTGATGTATTTAAAAATCTTGGGCCTTGCGACTCAGTAAAGGCACGATCATCATACGGCGGAACCGCGCCTTCCGAGGTTATGAGACAGATAAGATACTACCGGAAAGTCCTGAAATAAGATGATCCCTTCAAAAAGGAATCCCATCTTCACAAGGCGGCAACAGCTTTTCTTTGCCATCTTTCTAATAGTGAATACCGTTGTTCTTTTGTCCTGCGGAAAGAAAGGCCCGCCAACGCTGGCCTCTTTTGAAAAGCCGTCGCCCCCTTCCCTGCTTGCCGTATTTCAGCGAGAAAACAGCCTGTTACTGTCGTGGGGATATCCGACCGCCAGGGAGGCAACGATCTCCGGTTTTATAGTTTTAAGGAAGTCAGAGTCTAACTTTGAAAAAATTGCCCGGGTGGAAAGCAATATCAGGACCTTTGTCGATAGCGACGTGATAAATGGCGTAACATACTCCTATAAAGTGGTGACTCAGAACCAGAGGGGACTGCTCAGTTCCGATTCGAACGACGTGGTCGCCACGGTCGAGACGCCTCCTCCGCCTCCTCAAGTTATCTCATGGAGCATCAGCGGCGATTCGCTTCTGCTTTCGTGGGAAAAATCCGGGGATAATATGATGTACAACGTTTATAAGGCAATTGAAAAAGGTGCTTACGGCCCTACCCCGGTGAACAAAGTGCCTGTTTCGGAAACGGCCTTCAGAGACGTCCTTTCGCTCAGCCATCCGGTATACTACACAGTGAGGAGTCTGATCAAAGAGGGGCAGTTGAGAGAAGGACCTGCCTCGCGGGAGATAACGGTAAATCCCTCTGATCTCGTGCCGCCGGCCCCTCAGGAGGTCAGGTTCTTTGCCGCTTCTGACAGAATCTATTTGTACTGGAAAGAGCCTGATGCCGCATGGATTACAGGTTTCAGGATATACAGAAGGTTGGAAGGCGGACAGTATCAACTGATCGCAGAGACTCAGATTCCTTCTTTCCTGGACAGAGATACCCCTACGGTCAGAAGGGATTATCGCATTTCAGCCGTAGGACCTTCGCTGGAGGGGCCCGCCGCTGAAGTCAAGGATGTCTTTTTCGTGCCGGAATGAGGACTGTAGGTCTCATATCTGGCTATAAGAAGACACTGGAAAAAATGCAGGTTTTATTTTACACTTAAACATACCCAATGGGCATCCCGCTAAAAATACTGCTTATCGAGGATTCTGAGGACGATACCTTTTTATTGCTGCGGGAGTTAAAACTCCGGGGTTATGACCCTATCCACCTGCGTGTCGAGACGTCGGAGGATATGCAGACGGCGATAAGAGAAGAACGGTGGGATGTCGTAATATCGGATTTCGTTATGCCCCGCTTCAGCGGTCTTTCCGCCCTTGCCATTCTGAAAGAAAGCAGCCGTGATATCCCATTCATAATCGTTTCAGGGAAAATGGGGGAGGAGACAGCCGTCGAATCGATGAAGGCCGGCGCCCACGACTATATCCTCAAAGACAACCTCTCACGGCTTGTGCCTGCCATAGAAAGAGAGTTAAGGGAAGCGGAAATGCGCGCCGGCCGGAGAGTGGCTGAAGAGGAGCTTAAGAGGCACCGCGAACATCTTGAAGATCTCGTTCGTGAGCGAACAACAGAGTTAAGCCGGACAAACGAACAACTGCAGCAGGAAATCTCAGACCGCAAGCTGGCGGAAGAGGCCATGAAGAAGGCCATAAAGAAGGCGAAGGAAGAAAAGGCCAAATCCGAAGCGATAATTACAGCCCTCGGAGACGGCGTAGTTATTCTCAGCAACGATTATAAGGTCACTTACCAAAACGCTATACATAAAGACCTTGTCGGGGATTTTGTCGGCGAATACTGCTTTAAAGCATATTGCCTGGGCAAAACGCCACGCGCCGAATGCCCGGTCTTCCGTTCATTCCAGGACGGAGGGATCCACAAGGCCGAAAGGACTATTACGAGCGCCAGAGGACCGGTTGATATCGAGATTACTGCATCGCCCCTCCGTGATGCTTCGGGGAAGATCATGGCGGCCATCGAATTGGTCAGAGACATTACGGTGCGCAAAAAAATGGAGGGCGAATTGCGCGAGCATCGGGACCATCTTGACCTGATGGTGAAGGAGCGGACGACAGAACTGAGAGTCCTTAATAAAGAACTGAGAGCCGAGATCATGCGGCGCATACAAATGGAGAAAGATCTGATCGAGAGCCAGCGCTTTGTCCACCGAATCGCCGACGCCACACCCAATATTCTCTACCTCTTTGACGCTATTGAAAACAAAAATATATATGTTAATTCCCGCATCAAGGAAATCCTCGGATATTCCCCGGAGCAGATCAAAAAAATGAAAGGCGCATTTTTCAAAAAACTGCTTCATCCCGGCGATGAAGCAGTATATGAGTCTCTTTGGAAACGCTTTATCGGCGCCCGCGATGGCGACATTATCGAGTCTGAATACCGCCTGAAAAATTGCGATGGACAATGGCGCTGGTTTTATAGCAGGGACATAGTCTTTAAGAGAACAGCCGATGGCCTGCTGAAACTCGTTTTAGGTGTCTCGCAGGATATTACAGAGCGGAAAATTGTCGAGGAGGAACTGAAAAGTTCCCGCGCTCAACTGCGCCGTCTTCTTGCGCATCTTCAGTCTGTGAGGGAGGACGAAAGGACGCGGATATCCCGCGAGGTCCACGATGAACTTGGTCAGGCCCTGACAGCTCTTAAGATGGACGTCGTATGGCTTATCAAGCGGCTGGCCAAGGATCAGGAATCGCTCTTGCAGAAAGCTAATTCCATGCTACAATTGATCGATATGAATATACAGACGGTTAAGAGAATTGCCTCTGAGCTTAGGCCGGGACTTCTTGATGATCTCGGCCTGACGGCGGCTATCGAATGGCAGGCCGAGGAATTCAGAAAAAGGACCGGCATAAGGTGCGAAGTTTCAATACGTCAGGATGATATTGAGCTCGACAGGGATATCTCAACTACGATCTTCAGGATCTTTCAGGAGACCCTCACCAATGTGGTAAGACACGCAATGGCAAAAAAGGTCAGGGTCGACCTGAAAAGAAATCAAAACACAATAGTTCTTCAGGTCAAGGATGACGGCGTCGGAATATCCGAAAAAGAGATTTCCAGTCCGAGATCAATCGGATTAATAGGGATGAGGGAGCGCGTGCATTTCTTTGGAGGTAGAATGGAAATCAGGGGGAACCACGGGACTACAGTCAAAGTGTCCATCCCGCTTTCAGATAAAACAAATGCCGTTTGTTCGCAAAAAGTCATTGAAACTGATGGGAATAAAGCCGGCAAACTCATCATGGAAGGAAAAAAGTGATAAAGATACTTATAGCCGATGACCACAGGATAGTTCGTGAGGGACTTAAACAGATTCTCGCAGAAACTCAGGATATGGTCGTGAGCGCGGAGGCAAGCAACGTTCAGGAAGTACTGAATAAGGTCGCAAGCGATGATTACGACGTGCTCCTTTTGGACATATCGATGCCGGGACGAAGCGGCCTGGACATATTGAAGCAACTGAAGAGTGAACGGCCCAGACTGTCGGTGCTGGTGTTGAGCATGTATTCCGAGGAGCAATATGCATTAAGGGCGCTAAGAGCGGGGGCTTCGGGGTATATGACCAAAGAAAGCGCCCCCGATGAATTAATCGAGGCCATACGAAAGGTTTCTACCGGCAGGAAATACATCAGTCCGGCCGTTGCTGAAAAACTTGCCGTAAGCATTGAAAGCAGCGATGAAAGACCGCCCCAGGAAACACTATCCGACCGTGAGTTCCAGGTTATGTGCATGATCGCGTCAGGTAAAACTGTCAAGGCCATTGCTGATGAACTTGCATTGAGCATTAAGACCGTCAGCACTTACCGCGCCCGCATTCTCGAAAAGATGCGAATGAAAAATAACGCCGAACTGACTCATTATGCCATACAAAATAAGCTTGTCGAGTAGGCCGACGGCGGGTCGCCGATTGACAGAAGATCAACTTCTGGGTTACCTTAATAAAACGCAGGGCCGGCCAACGCCCTGCCTTGCGTAGCCCTTCGGGACCGAGTATTTTCCCATGAAAGAAAAGATCCTTAAAGAATTCAAAGAAAGCATTTCCGTCAAGGAAAAATTCATTCAGGAGCACTTGGACACTGTAATGGAAGTGTCTAAGGCTATCGCCGCTGCGTTCAGTGAGGGCAGCAAGCTTATCCTGTTTGGCAACGGTGGCAGTTCTTGCGACGCCTCCCACATCGCCGCTGAATTCGTCAACAGGTTTAAAAGGGAAAGGCCTGGACTTCCGGCGATAGCGCTTAATGCCGATATGGCGGTCATCACGTCAATAGCAAACGACTATGACTTCTCTGAGGTCTTTTCCAGGCAGCTGAAATCCCTTGCGCTTGAGGGGGATATCGTCATTGGCATAACCACTAGCGGACACTCTTCAAATGTCATAAAAGCGATCGAGGTGGCAAAAAAGAAGAAACTAAAATCCATAATTTTTACGGGGGCAAAAGGGGAAAAAATGGCCTCCAAATCGACCTATTCCTTTGTAGTGCCTTCTGACAACACTCCCAGGATACAGGAAACGCATATCACACTGGGGCATGTCCTTTGCCTCATGGTCGAAGAAATTCTCTTTGAAGAGCCGCGTAAGAAATAGTTCCGAGCATAGGATCCTCGGCGTCGATCCGGGAAGCATAACATGCGGTTACGGTCTGATCGTCTCATCAGGAGTCGATGCCAGGTACGTGTCATCAGGCAGCATCACCGCTTCCCCAGCGAAGCCGCTCCACCACAGGCTGCGGCATATCTATGAGTCTCTTATGGAGGTCATTCATGAGTACCGGCCCCAGGACGTTGTTGTGGAGAAGATATTTTTTGCCAAAGGGGCCAAGGCAGCATTGAGTCTGGGACACGCCCGCGGCATTGTCCTGCTGGCGGCGGCAGCTGAGGGCATATCACTTCATGAATGCAGCGCGCTTGAGGTAAAGAAAGCGGTTGTCGGCTATGGACGCGCTGAAAAAAGCCAGGTGCAGGAAATGGTTAAACTGATACTGAACATTAAAGGACCTCTCCTTCCGGATAGCGCCGACGCGCTTGCACTTGCCCTGTGCCATGTGAATACTTTAAAATTCAACAGGGCGGTTCACCGCGAGCTGACAGGGCGCAGGTGCTGAGCAGCGGTGTCAGTGCTGCGAAGGTCAGCGGCACCGATAATTACTCGCCTGAGACAATACATGATCGGTTCATTAAAAGGGAAAATTACATCAAGAAAACCCGATAACGTGCTCATTGATGTCAACGGAGTAGGTTATCAGGTCAGCGTTCCGCTGAACATCCTTGCCGGCTTTCCCCCGGAGGGACACGACGTTTTTCTTCACATTTATACTCATGTCCGTGAGGACTCGCTACAATTATTCGGGTTTTCCACGGAGGCAGAAAAAAAGACATTCGTGACCCTTCTGGGCATTTCCGGAGTGGGGCCCAAGATGGCGCTCAACGTTTTATCCGGCATATCCTATAACGACTTCCTCGAAGCGGTCGAACGCGAGGATGTGGCGATGCTTTGCAGGATACCGGGACTGGGCAAAAAGACCGCCCACAGACTGATCCTTGAATTAAGGGAAAAACTTCCGTCAGCGGAGGGAACGAGAGACCAGGTATTCGATGATACCCTCTCGGCCCTTGTTAATCTTGGCTATAAAAAATCCCTGGCACTTGAGTATCTTGAAAAGACCTATAAGCGTGGGTTCACCGACATTGAGTCACTGCTTCGGGAGACATTGAAGGAGCTTACGGGAAATGGCTGAAACGAAGAAGGACCCGGGAAAGGTCGCTCAAAACGACAGGATCATCAGCCCGGGAGCAGCCGAGGACGAATTATCTATTGACCTGAACCTCAGACCTGAATCTCTGAATGAATTCGTAGGTCAGGATAAAATAAGGGATAACCTCAGGGTCTTTATTAAGGCAGCCAAACAAAGGAAAGAGACCCTTGACCATATTCTGTTCTGCGGCCCCCCCGGACTGGGCAAAACTACTCTTGCACACATTATTTCCAATGAGCTTAAGGTCAATCTAAAGACCACCTCGGGCCCTGTTTTGGAACGACCCGGAGACCTGGCTGCCATACTTACTAATCTTTCGGATATGGACATTATCTTCATTGACGAAATACACAGACTCCCGCGGATTGTTGAAGAAGTTCTATACCCTGCCATGGAGGACTTTCAGCTCGACATAATCATAGGACAGGGGCCAAACGCCAGAACGCTAAAGCTCAGCCTTCCCAAATTTACGCTCATCGGAGCGACTACCCGGACCGGACTTCTGACGTCGCCTCTTCGCGACCGGTTCGGCATTATCGACAGGCTGGGATATTACAGTCCGTCCGAGCTGAGACAAATTGTTCTGAGGTCTGCTGACATAATGAAGATATTTATCGCCGAAGATGCCGCGCTTGAGATAGCAGGCCGTTCCAGGGGCACTCCGCGAATAGCAAACAGGCTTCTTAAAAGGGTCCGGGATTTCGCCCAGGTGCTTGGTGACGGCAGGATAGACATCGATATTGCAAAGAAATCTCTTCTGGCGCTGGATGTCGATGACAGAGGACTTGACGAAATGGACAGGAAACTTCTTCTTACAATCGTTGACAAATTCAGCGGAGGACCGGTAGGCATCGAAACAATAGCCGCCGCCCTCAGAGAAGACAAAGAGACGATTGAAGACGTCTACGAGCCTTATCTGATGCAGGAAGGCTTTCTCGAAAGAACGTCTCGCGGCAGACTTGTAACTAGAAACGGATACAACCATCTCGGCAAGGACGCCCCACAGGGTCTTTTTTAGGATCTGATGATGAAGCTCCTGATGCACATCTGCTGTTCCAACTGCTGTCTCTATCCGCTCGAAGTTTTACTGGCGAGGGGTGTGGATGTTACAGGTTATTGGTTCAATCCCAACATCCATCCTTATACCGAATATTCGCAGCGCCTGGATTCCCTCAGAAAACTGCAGGGGATCTGGAACCTGGATATTGAATACAGCGATAACTATTCGTTGGATGAATTCCTGAGATCCGTCGTCGGGAAAGGCGCCCGCCGGTGCGAGGCCTGTTATTCGATCAGATTGAAAGAGACTGCAGCAGCCGCAAAGAAGATGAACGTCGGCGGATTCACGACTTCTCTTCTTGCAAGCCCATATCAGAAATTTGATATGATAATAGCGCTGGGTGAAGAGATCGGCCGGAAGGAAGGAGTGCCATTTTTCCATGAGGACTTAAGGCAGGGGTGGAGCCTTTCAAGGGGCCTGGTCTTTGAATTCGGTCTTTACAGGCAAAAATACTGCGGCTGCATATACTCTGAAATGGAAAGATACGCCGGAAAAAAGAATAGACATCCCGCCTGGAAAAAGGTGGAATGACAGTGCGCATAATTGATTTTGATGAACGATGAGATGCAGCATTTAGGCAGGTTGCTGGTCATTTTCGGATGCGTGATTGCCGTGGCCGGCGTCTTAATCATGTTGTCGGGAAAACTTCCGTGGCTGGGGAGGCTTCCGGGTGACATCTTTCTTCACAGGAAGAACTTTACGTTCTACTTCCCGCTTGCAACCAGTATATTGATAAGCCTGCTGCTTACACTGCTGTTTTGGATACTGGGGAAAAGATAGCATGCTCAAAAAAATAGTCATCATCTGTTGTTTGCTGCTTTTGCTCCTCCCTTCGGGGCTGGAGGCCGTCAGCATCAGGGTGTTGATACTTGATGAGTATTTCCAGGGGATTCCGGCTAAGGACGAACAAATAGAGCCAATGGGAAAACTCTCCGGCGACCTGCTGGTGAGTGGAACACACTACGGCGGGAATATCTCGGTATTTAAAGGAAGCTCCGGGATGTATCTTATAAACGAACTGCCTATTGAGGAATATGTAAAAAATGTCGTGGCGACCGAGGTCAGTTCCTCATGGGATATGGAGGCCCTCAAAGTCCAGGCTGTAATAGCCAGGACATATGCACTTTACCAAAAAACAGTCTCGGGCAACGCTTATTACGACATTACCTCCTCGGTCCTGCATCAGGCTTATAAAGGGAGCACTGTTGATGCGAGGATCGCCTACGCAGTCATGAACACCGAGGGTGAAGTCCTATATTACAACGGCAAACTTATAGAGGCGCTTTACCACTCGACGTCCGGAGGTAAAACAGAAGAGGCTTCAGAAGTGTTCGGCAAAAGCTATCCCTATATGAGACCGGTTGAGTCAAACTGCGAGATATCCCCCTACTGGATGTGGGAGCGGAAGATACCTGTGGAGGAGATGGAAAAAGCCCTTAACCTTACGGGCATTACCGAAATCAGGATAACATCCTACACGGTAACAAAAAGGGTAAAGACTGTGGATATACTGCACAGCGGCGGCGTGACTAAGGTGAAGGCTACTGAGCTAAGAAAATTACTGGGGTGGAGCAGACTGCCGAGCACCAACTTTGGCGTATCGTTCGACAACGGCAATTTCGTGTTCGAGGGAAAGGGATACGGCCATGGCGTTGGACTCTGTCAGTGGTCGGCACTTCAGATGGCCCGCGACGGAAAAACCTACAAGGAAATCCTCTCCTTCTTCTATCCGGGCACGTCTATAAAGATATATGAAGACCGCTGACTACGATTATCTTCTTCCCGAAGAACTCATTGCATACAGGCCCGCCGAAAAACGGGACGAATCCAGACTCCTGATCCTAAACAGAAACGGCCGTGCCGAGCACAAAAGGTTCCGGGACCTCCCCTCCTTTCTCAGGCCGGGAGATATGCTTATTCTGAACAAGACAAAGGTCTTTCCCGCAAGACTCGAAGGCATTAAAAGGGGCGGCGGAAGACTTGAAATGCTTCTTGTCAGAGAAATATCCGAGGGGACATGGGATATTATGTCAAAAGGAAGATATACCGGACCGCTGAAGATCACTGATGTCTTTACAGCTCATATTTCGGCTGGCAGGACAGCGATTTTTGACAGCCCAAAAGACCTGAAAAAACATATCTGGCAGGAAGGGAAAATGCCGTTGCCCCCCTATATAAAACGCCGGCCTGACAACCTCGACATGGAGCGATATCAGACTGTCTACGCTGAAGCAGAAGGGTCCATAGCAGCCCCTACCGCCGGTCTTCATTTTACGCGCGAGCTTCTGGATACCATAGCCCGACAGGGGGTCCTTATAAGACATGTAACACTGCATGTCGGAATCGGGACCTTCAAACCGGTGAAAGCGGAAAATGTCAGGGACCATATCATGGATAGCGAGTATTTTGAAATTGATCCGGCGTTGCTATCCGAGATAAAGGATGTGAGGAGCCGCGGAGGGAGGATAATCGCCGTCGGTACGACCACGACGCGGACCATAGAGGGATATTTCAGCGGAAATAATGAAATCCTGTCATCAAACGGGTCCATTTGCGGACTCACCAATATATTCATTCACGAGGGTTACCGGCCGCATGCGGTAGACGCCTTGATCACGAATTTTCACCTCCCCCGTTCCACGCCCCTGATGCTTGCTTCGGCCTTTGCGGGCAGGGAAAATCTGCTCAGAACCTATGAATCCGCGATATCTATGGGATATAGATTTTTCTCCTATGGTGATGCTATGCTTGTTTTATGAAAGACGGAACACTTAAGGAGCGGGCGTCCGGCCGCATTGTCGGAAGGGGAGGCATCATAGCAATCGTGGTGGTCTTCTCTGCCCTGAGTTTCACATTTGGTTACTTTGTCGGAAAAAATCATCCTCAGATTAAGGCAGAATCCGTTGCACAGGTTGTTTCCCAACCTTCGACCACGCAACTACAGCAAAATGCAGCTGTCTCGAATCCCCAGCCCCCGCTATCTGAAGGCAGACCCGCAGGCGAGGAAAGGCCCCCCCAGGATAAAAAGGGCTTCGAACAGGAGGCTGTCTCTTCAGACCCGCAAGGCAGACCGGTCAGCGATAAAGCGAGCGTCGAACATACTGAAACGGTGAGTACTGCACAGAAAGAGAAACCTAAAAAAGAATCTGAGGAAGTCGTCTCATCCGAATCCAGATCAACATCGAAACACGTGGAAAACGATGTAACCTATACCGTACAGATAGGTGCTCTCAAAAATGCGGCCGAAGCCCGTCGGCTTAAAGAGAAATACGCCAAAAAAGGATACAAAACTTCTGTATCTGTGTCTCACGGAAAGCATAAAGAAAAGATCTATAAGGTCAGGGCCGGAGATTTTAAGGAAAAAAAGGAAGCGGAGACATTGGCCCGTCGGCTTAAGAAAAGCGAAGGGCTTTCTGCCTTTGTGACAATCAAGGGCAAGTAAAGGAGCTCTCACGAATACGACAGTCATAGAATTTGATTCCGAAGAAAAGGATCATAATTCTGCCTTCACAAATCTGGAAAAGAATTTGAGAGTTATCGAGGATGCCCTGGATATAAAGGCCAGTTCAAGGGGAAACAAGATATTTCTAAGGGGCGACGAAAGAAAGGTCAGGACGGCAGAAAAATTCGTGCGGGAACTGATTCATATTGGCGACGAAATGCCGTCCCTGACACCCGAGGATATTCGCCATGCCATCACCTCTGCATCAGAGGGGTCTGAGTTGTCTCTGAAAGGACTTTTTCTGGACCACATTCCTGTGGCATCGAAACGACGTTTCATAATCCCCAAGACTGCCACGCAAAAGGCATATATCCAGGCTATACGTAGTCATGATATAGTTATAGGGATAGGCCCAGCAGGAACAGGCAAGACCTATCTTGCGATGGCAATGGCTATCAGCTCATTTCTCAAGAAAGAGGTGAGCAGAATAGTCCTGGCGCGGCCCGCCATCGAGGCAGGGGAAAAACTGGGGTTTCTGCCGGGCGACATGTTTGAGAAGGTCAACCCGTACCTCAGACCGCTTTACGATGCCCTTTACGACATGATGGAAGCCGAGAAGGCGTCGAGGCTCATAGAGCGGGGCGTAATAGAAATCGCGCCTCTCGCATTTATGAGGGGAAGGACCCTGAATGATTCTTTTATTATACTGGATGAGGCCCAGAATACTACGTCGGAGCAGATGAAGATGTATCTTACAAGGCTTGGTTTCAATTCAAAGACCGTCATAACAGGAGACGTTACGCAGATCGACCTGCCCCAGGGAAGAAGTTCCGGTCTTGTAGAGATAACTAAGATATTAGAGGGAGTTGAAGGAATACGCTTTGTATTTTTTTCCGAAAAAGATGTCGTCAGACACAGACTGGTGCAGGAGATAGTGAGGGCTTACGAAAAATATGAAAAGCGGGATCCAGAAGGAGAGTAGCACCAGCATCCCTGCCTTGCGTCCTGACAGGAAGAGGATGCTCTATATAAGCATATCTTCCGTGCTGGTATCGCTTTGTCTGATGGTTGACCTTAACCCGTGGAGATTTATTGGGGGAGCCCTCGTTGCATTCGTCCTGTTGGCCATCCTCCACCGCGACATCATGCGTTACAAGCCGACCTATATTAATAATTACAACATGCTTATTCTTCTGGGACTTATGATAGTCAGCACACTGGTAATAGGAAGGTTTTTTGACTATCTTCTTGTGAATCTGTCAAAAGGCATAGGGTCTATAGAGGCGGACACCGCTGTATTCGGCATTCCCATCGCTGCCGGGGCCATGCTGGTCACTCTTTTGTTTGATTTTCATACTGCCATCACATTCTCGTTTACGATAAGCCTGCTTACAGGCTACTGGTTGAGCGATCCCTTATATCCTATTTACAGCTTTGTAGGCAGCCTCACTGCCGCTTTCAGCGTAATCCGTTGCAAAAAAAGATCCGCCCTCCTCATAGGCGGATTATACGTGACCGTCACAAATATTCTAATCGCAGTAATCCTTATGATCAGCAGGGGAGACGTCCAACCGTGGAAACTATTGTCGTCCATAATATTTGCCGCTTTCTCGGGTATTACGGTTTCTTCCATCGTGTCGTTGCTTCTGCCCTTCCTGGAATACGCCTTTAAGGTGACGACCGACATCAGTCTGCTTGAGCTTCTGGACCTTAACCAGCCGCTTATGAAGATGCTCATGATAAATGCCCCCGGAACATACCATCACAGCGTCATAGTGGGAAACCTTGTCGAGTCTGCGGCTGAGGCTGTGGGGGTCAACCCTCTTCTTGCGAGGGTCAGTGCCTACTACCATGACATTGGCAAAATAAAGATGCCGGAGTACTTTGTTGAAAACCAGGGTTCGGCGCCCAGCAAGCACGATAAGCTCACCCCGCACATGAGCAGCATGATCATCGTAAACCATGTGAAGGAAGGCGTGGAACTTTCAAAACAATATAAGCTTCCGGAAGGAATTATAGATATAATTAAGCAGCACCATGGTTCGTCCCTGATCACGTATTTTTATCAGAAGGCCAGGGAGCAGAAGCAGGAACAGCAGCTATCTGCTGCGGATGATTATAAGTACCCGGGGCCAAAGCCGCAAACGCGGGTCGCTGCTCTGGTCATGATGGCTGACGCGGTGGAGGCGTCATCAAGGGTCCTGACAGATCCCACGCCTGCGCGGATATCGGCCCTTGTGGACAAAATTATCAACCACATTTTCCTTGACGGCCAGCTCGACGAGTGCGAGCTTACGCTAAAGGACATCTCGGAGATAAAGAAGAGGTTTACTTACATCCTTACGGGGATCTTCCACAAGAGGATCGATTATCCGGGATTTGATTTCGGCGATGGAGATTTACATAAAGAACCTTCAAAGGTCGACAAGACTATACCCGCAGAAGATAAAAAGGGATCTCGCCAGGGCGCTCCGGTTACTCGGTCTTTCGCAAGCTGAACTCAGCATTGTGTTCGTCAACAGCGAAAGGATGAGACTTCTTAATTGCCGTTACAGGGGCGTCGACAAGGCTACGGACGTACTGTCCTTCCCGCTGTCGGAAAAGGTAACAACGAGAAACAGGGACAAGCGGTGCGACGCACCCTTACCTCTGGGTGATATCGTCATTTGCGTGCCTAAAGCCATTCTCCAGTCAAAAGAATACGGCGTGTCCTTTAACCGCGAGACGCAGAGGCTTCTTGTCCACGGGTTACTGCATTTGCTGGGCTACGACCACGAGGCCGGCTCTTATCAGAAAAAAAAGATGGAAAAACAGGAGAGGAGACTCATGGATGCCCTTGAGACGATGGCTTAAAAGCGCAAATTTTGCCATAGAGGGCATACTCCACGGCGCCCGGACGCAGAGGCATATGAGATATCATTTCATATCTGCCACGGCTGTACTGATCACAAGTTATGCTCTCGGCGTCACATCACTTGAATTTATAGTTCTTTCCCTCGCTGTAATTCTGGTCCTTTCTGCCGAGATGCTCAACAGCGCGGTAGAGGCAATTGTCGATTTGCTGTCGCCAGGCTACGCCGAAAAGGCGCGAATCGCGAAAGATATAGCGGCTGGGGCCGTATTTATTTCAGCATTCGGTGCGGCATTGATCGGTTATGTGATTCTCTTTCCATACATCAAGAATATTTTTTACGAAGGTTTCCACGTGGCAAGGCATTCCAGCGAGGATATCTCACTGATCGCCTTCATTCTTGTGCTTATACTCGTTATAATCACAAAAACTTATTTCGGCAAAGGGCATCCCTTACTGGGCGGCATGCCTAGCGGTCATGCTGCGCTGGCATTTTCAGTATGGGTATCGGTCACATATACCACCGAGAACTTTCTTGCGTCTGCCCTCTGTTTTGTACTGGCGGTGCTTCTGGCGCAAAGCAGGGTCGCAGAAAAAGTACACACTCCATGGGAGGTCACCGCAGGCGCACTAATGGGCGCTACCCTCACCTTCCTCCTATTCAGACTCTTTTCTTAGCATGGCAGCCCGTACTGACGGGGCCGTAACAAATATTCCTGCGCTTAATTAAGTTAAAAAAAAAGGGGACGGCCATGGCCTTCCCCTTGAGTAGCTGCTTACAAGGCAGAGATTTAAATGTCATAGTAGAGGAAGAATTCGTATGGATGAGGCCTCAGCCTCAGGGCATCAACCTCTTTTGATCTTTTGTAGCTGATCCATGTCTCTATAGCGTCCTCGGTAAAGACGTCACCCTTAAGCAGAAAATCATGGTCTGCCTCAAGGTTGTTCAGCGCCTCGTCAAGGCTTGCCGGCATCGTAGGGACCGAGGCCAGTTCTTCAGGGCCGAGTTCGTAGATGTCCTTATCAAGCGGCTCTCCCGGATGGATCTTATTTTCGATGCCGTCCAGTCCTGCCATCAGCATCGCGGCAAATGCAAGATAGCCGTTACAGGAAGGGTCAGGGAATCTGACTTCAGCCCTCTTCGCCTTCGGACTCGCGGAATAAGTCGGGATCCTTACGCATGCCGACCGGTTCCTGGCGGAGTATGCAAGATTGACCGGAGCCTCAAAACCCGGCGTAAGCCTCTTATATGAGTTTGTCGTGGGGTTCGTAAGTGCGGCGATAGAGGTGGCGTGTTTCAAAATACCGCCGATGTAGTAAAGCGCCATTTCACTGAGGCCGGCATAGCCGTTGCCCGCAAAGAGAGGCTTATTGCCTTTCCATATGCTCTGGTGTACATGCATTCCCGAGCCGTTATCGCCGAATATAGGTTTGGGCATAAAGGTCACGGTCTTTCCATTCCTTCTCGCCACATTCTTGATGATGTACTTGAAAAGCATCAATTTGTCGGCCATCTTCACAAGAGAGTCAAATCTCATGTCTATCTCAGCCTGCCCTGCAGTCGCAACTTCATGATGCTCCCTTTCGACGTAGATGCCGCATTTCTGCATCTCCATAACCATCTCAGTCCTTAGGTTCACCTGACTGTCAGTCGGAGGAACAGGGAAATATCCCTCTTTATGCCTGGGCTTGTACCCAAGATTGGGGTTTTCATCGCGGCCGGAATTCCAGATGCCTTCGACAGAATCAAGGAAATAATAGCCGCTATGCGAATTCTGGTCGAACTGGATATTGTCGAAGATGAAGAATTCAGCCTCGGGCCCGAAATAGGCCGTATCACCTATTTTTGTAGATCTCAGATAGTTCTCTGCCTTCTGGGCTATAAACCGCGGGTCCCTTGTATAGTACTCTTTTGTGATCGGGTCAACAATGTTGCAGATCAGGCTGATCGTGGGATACTCCATAAAGGGATCCATAAAAGCGGTCTCCGGATCAGGCATGACAAGCATATCGGAGGTGTGTATTGCCTGCCAGCCCCTGATCGACGATCCGTCGAAACCGAGACCTTCCTCGAATATCTCCTCTTTCAATTCGGCGATCGGCACTGCGAAGTGCTGCCATATTCCGGGAAAATCCAGAAATTTCAGATTGACCATAACAGCCTTGTTTTCCTGTGCTAACTTGATAACGTCCTTTGGTGTCATTTCTTCTCCTTTATTGATGAATATTGCCGGTGTAATTTACAAGCCTCTCTTAAACCGCCGTCTCTCCCCGTTCGCCTGTCCTTATTCTGACCGCTTCATCTACGGGGTACACAAATATTTTGCCGTCTCCAATCTTGCCGGTCTTAGCCGTCTTTTCGATCGTCTCTACTACCTTTAGAACAAGATTGTCGGATGTGACGATTTCCATCTTAATCTTCGGTATAAAATCCACAACGTACTCCGCCCCGCGGTAAAGCTCGGTGTGCCCTTTCTGGCGGCCGAACCCTTTCACCTCTGTCACCGTCATCCCCTGAATGCCAATCTCGTTAAGTGCGTCTTTGACTTCGTCGAGCTTGAAAGGCTTAATGATAGCCTCAATCTTTTTCATTGATCACCTCCTGTTCTGCAAATGCGTCATTTCTTAAGATAAGCCTTATAGAAGGTATAGGCCCTTTGATGATAATCTTCGTAATACTTTTCGGTCTCCCGGACCAGCATGTCCATGTCAACAGGCTCGTTCCGCAGCCA
Source organism: Candidatus Sulfobium mesophilum (assembly GCA_037916395.1). GTDB lineage: Bacteria > Nitrospirota > Thermodesulfovibrionia > Thermodesulfovibrionales > UBA6898 > Sulfobium > Sulfobium mesophilum_A. The sequence continues at coordinate 3,001 of JBAIXS010000157.1, read as the reverse complement.
ACTGTAGATCATATCTTTGCTTACCTCTATGTGAAACTGAAATGCATAAGCATTTTCTCCGTATCTAAAGGCCTGATTCGGATACAACGCCGACTTCGCCAGTCTCACAGCTCCCGGCGGAAGATCAAAGGTCTCCCCGTGCCAATGAAAGACCTTGAATTTCTTCCAGAAATCCCCGGCCTTCGGATGCATGGCCATTGCCGTCATGCGCGCATCTCTAAGGCCTCCCTCCTGAAGCTCAATGTCAAACCACCCGATCTCTTTCTCAGGCCCGGGATAAACCCTCGCACCCAGCGCACTTGCCATTATCTGAGCGCCAAGACATATACCCAATACCTGTTTGCCATTGCGGATAAAATCCTGAACCAGTTCAACCTCTTTCCTTATATATTGATAAACATCCGATTCGTTCACGCTCATGGGCCCCCCCATGATAACCAGCGTATTAGCCTTTTCAGTCAAAGGGACTTCTTCACAGGACAGGTCCACTACCTTATAATCAATCCCGTTGTCCCTCAGGTAATCTTCGATTGTGCCGGGGCCTTCAGCAGATATATTCTTAAGGATGAGTACGCTCACGCATATTCCAATTACAAGAAACTTGCCAGGCTCATTACCTTGAAACTATTGGTTTTTTTTAGAAGCTGATCGAGAGATTGCCTAATTATTAATCAGGACTGTACAAAATTGAGGCAGTCCAAAAGGAAAGAGCCGAATTCCGGAGCCCTTTTTCTGCTTCCCATACAATTGGAAGATATGCCTGTTCCGGGAGGATTGGGGTTCTATTTTAGAAAATGTTTTTCTGACCATCAGAGTCAGCAATTAGTATATAATCTAAAAGGAAACGGACCAGGGATGCAGAAAGATTATAAAACCATAGAACTTACAGCCATTTACGAGATAAGCAAACTTCTTGGCTCTTCTCTGAACCTTAAAACAAATCTCAGGGGCGTAATGCGGGTGCTATCCGAATACCTGAACATGAAGAGGGGTACTGTTGCCCTTCGCAATGCAGGTGAAGTCTCAATCATGGCAGCCCACGGCCTTACGGAAGAAGAGATAAAGCGAGGCAGATACAAACTTGGAGAAGGAATAATCGGAAGGGTTGCAAAACTCGGTTCTCCAATTGTTATTCCAAACATAGGTGAAGAACCCCTTTTTCTTAATAAGACAGGCGCCCGAAAAATGATCAGGCGGGAGAGCGTCTCATTTCTTTGCGTGCCAATCAAATTTAAGAGCGAAGTGCTCGGCGTACTTAGTGTCGACAGGCTGTTTGAAGCTAAAGAAGTATCTTTTGAAGAAGACCTCAGGCTGCTGAAAATTATCGCATCACTCATGGCCCAGTCGATTAAGCTCCATAGCGAGATTGAGAGGGAAAGGGTGGCATTTCTGGAAGAAAAAGAAAACCTCACCAGACAGCTGAAGGGACGCTACAGGGTCGAAAACATTATCGGCCATTCCGACAGCATGCAGGAAGTCTTTGAGGCAATTCACAAAGTTGCTCCCTCCAGCGCCAACGTTCTTCTTCGGGGCGAGAGCGGAACCGGAAAGGAACTTGTGGCCAAGGCAATTCATTTTATGAGCTCAAGGACTAAAGACCCTTTTGTTAAGTTTAATTGTGCGTCGATCCCCGAGGGGCTCCTCGAATCAGAACTTTTCGGCCATGAAAAAGGGGCTTTTACCGGCGCCGCGGCTGTCAGGAAAGGCCGTTTTGAACTTGCCGACAGGGGAACGATCTTTCTCGATGAAATCGGAGACCTGCCGCTTGCGCTTCAGCCAAAGATATTAAGGGTCCTTCAGGAAAAGGAGTTTGAGCGTGTTGGAGGAGAAAAGACAATTAACGTGAATGTGAGGCTTATTGCCGCCACAAGCCGAAACCTCGAGCAGCTGCTCTCGGAAGGGAAATTCAGGGAAGATCTCTATTACCGACTCAATGTGGTGCCCATTTATCTTCCTCCTTTGAGGGAGCGGCAAGTGGACATCCCTGTTCTTGTGGAGCACTTTCTCAAGAAATATAACGAAGAAAACGGCAAATCGGTCAGGATTGATGCCGGGGCGCTTGCCGCCCTTGTCAACTTCGGCTGGCCGGGAAATGTCAGGGAACTTGAAAATACAATAGAGAGGCTGGTGGTCATGTCCGCCAGGGAAGTAATAGGCCTCAGCGACCTTCCCCTTTCCATTCGCGTCCGCTCGTCAAAAGAGGCCCAGATGATCCACTTAAAAGACGCCCTTCCGGCTACTGTTGCCGATATTGAAAAAGCCAGGATTATCGATGCGCTTAAAAAAACCGCCTGGGTGCAGGCAAAGGCAGCCAGACTTCTGGGCATAACCCCAAGGCAGATAGGGTATAAGATAAAAAGATACGGGATAGGACAGTAGGCACGGACACAATTGCGGCTAAAGCGGCAGGAAAGACTGGCCGCTTTAGCCGCAATCATCATTTGACTGAAAGAGTGATATAAACTGACGAGCCTCCCCTGAAGACAAGAAGCAGGACGTTTTCGTCTTTCTTAATTCCGGCGGTTATATCCTGATACTCCTTGACGCTGCCTACTTTTTTCCTGTTGATCTCCTGGATAACGTCACCCTGCGCAAGTACGCCGGCTGCGGGACTGTTTTCATCAACGTCGCTTACAATCACGCCTTTTACCCTGGCCGGCAGATTCAGTTTCCCGGCCATGTCGGCTGTAATATCCTGAACGCTTATCCCCTTGAGGACGTTTTCAGACACGCTGCCCCCCTGTGCCTGCTGCAGGTCTGCGGGCAGTTCGCCTATGGTCACCTTTAATGTGATCAGCTCGTCATTCCTCAGCACCTTAACAGTATGCTCCTCTCCCGGAGGAGTGTTGGCAACCATATTTCTAAACTGATTAGGATCGTCGGTACTCTTGCCGTCATATTCGACCACAACGTCGCCCCTCTTAAGTCCGGCCTTTTCCGCCGGGCCATTTTCGCTGACGTCGCTCACAAGCACCCCTTTTTCACCTTTCAGATTGAATTG
>JBAIXS010000156.1:0-2929 GCA_037916395.1 Candidatus Sulfobium mesophilum | reverse complement strand
ATAATTTTGAGGTACTAGTCGTTGATGACTCTTCTACTGACAGGGCTACGGAAATTATCCGCAGGTTCCCCTGCAGGCTGATTAGCCTTGACGGTCGCTCAGGGGCCTCAAAAGCCAGGAATGTAGGGGCGCGGAACAGCACCGGTGAGATACTGTTTTTTATAGACGCTGACTGCGTGGTGCAAAGAGACACTCTTTCGCGGGTAGAGCGCGCAGTTGTGGCCGGGGAGCAGGTTGTCGTCGGAGGGACCTATACTAAAATGCCGGCTGACGGCCGCTTCTTCAGCGCATTTCAGTCTGTTTTCATAAACTACTCGGAAACAAAAAAGGAAAAACCGGACTATATAGCCACCCATGCTATGGCGATTGAAAGAAGTCTTTTCGAGAAAAGCGGCGGCTTTCCCGAGAACTTCATGCCGATCATGGAGGATGTCGAATTCAGTCACAGGCTGCGCCGCGCAGGGTCGGCCCTCAGGATGAACCCCTCAATTCTTGTCAGTCATTTTTTTTACTTCAATTTCATGGGGTCCTTAAGAAACGCATTCAGAAAGTCAATGTATTGGACAGCCTACTCACTGAAAAATCGTGACCTTCTGAGCGACTCCGGAACCGCTTCAAAGGAACTCAAAACGAATGTGGCCGCCTATTTTGCCATGCTTCTCATCTGCTTGCTGTCTCTTCTGTTGCAGAAGCCTGCGGTCCTGTTTTGTTGTCTGCCGGTAGCAGGTGTGAATGCATGCATTAACCGCAACTTTTTTTCAGCGCTGCGGGCGGCTATGGGATTGCCTTTAGCGGTTTTGTCGGCGGTCTATTACCTGCTTGTCTATCCTCTGCCCGTCGGGGCGGGCTCGCTTGCAGGCCTTATGAAGTATTCCCTTAGACTGGGGCGTATACAGGAAATACGCTGATGTATTCGCCATTTCGGCATATAGGCTCGATTTTTTGGAAAAGGCAGCCTATCCATCTCACCTTTTTCCTTACAAGAAGATGCAACTCGCGCTGCCCTTTCTGTTTTTATCTTCAAGGCCGCGACGGAGGCAGTGATGAGGGCCGCGAACTGGACATTGATGAAATAACAAAAATATCAGCTTCATTCGGGAAGCTTCTCTGGCTGGCTTTTTCAGGAGGTGAGATCTTTCTGAGAGACGACCTCGCGGATATAAGCAGGATATTTTATCTGAACAACCGGCCTCCGATCATACTATTGCCGACAAACGGACTCCTGCCGGAGTTAATCATGGAAAGGACCGAACGCATCGTCAGGGAGTGTTCCCAGAGCGTGATCGCGGTCAAGCTATCACTCGACGGTCTTGAAGACGACCATGACAGAATCCGAAACACCCCGGGCAGTTTCTCAAAGACAATGGAAACTTACAGCCTTCTTGCCTCCCTTATAGACAGGTATCCGAATTTCGAACTGGGCATAAACACCGTCTTCTGCTCTGAAAACCAGGACAAGATGGACAGCTTAATCGATTTCGTATGCGGACTCAAAAACATCAGGACGCATACCGTTTCTCTCATAAGAGGGGATCTCGCTCGCGACGATTTAAAAAAGGTGGATACGGCTAAATACTACTCTGCGATTGCACGTCTTGAACTCAATCTCAAAGACAAGACCGCTTCTGTATATCGGTTCAGGGGCGCAAGGATCAAGGCCGCCCAGGACATTGTACAGCGATGCCTGATCCACAGCACGATGAAGGAAAAGAAACGGCTTCTGCAGTGCTATGCCGGGAGGTTAAACATTGTTCTAAGTGAAACTGGAGAACTCTATCCCTGCGAGATACTTACGAAGTCATTCGGCAATATAAGAGACCATGATCTGGATATCCGAAAGGCCCTCTCAACGAGCAGGGCCGCTGAGATTATCAGGTCGATCAAAGACAGAGAGTGCTACTGCACCCACGAATGCTACTTCATGACAAACATACTTTTTAACCCGAGATTATATCCGGCCCTCCTGAGGGAATATTGGGAACTCAGCTGATGTCAGAAGAACTCCGGAAGAAACTCTTCTAGTGCCGGGGTCTTTATTATCCTGCTCTGCATAATGTCCGTTCCCGGCCTATGCCGCTTACATAAGTATCATCACGGAAATATCGCTCACCGGCTAAAAATGACAACGGTGATAATGAAAAGCCGTCCTTAAGATACTTTAAGCACCGAGTCCAGCCCGGCTATCTTATAAACCTTCATTATCTTGGGATCGGTATTGATGGCAGAGAACCTTCCCTTTTCAAAGTTATCGGCGCAACAAATGGAGCGCTGTCGGGTACTATTCGAGTCTTTCAATAAGTGTCATCTTTCCCATCCCCAACGACCAATCCTCTTCGTCTGTCATCATCACATTGATGAACACGTTGGCAGGGCTCAGGCCAATACTGTCCTTCAGCAATTCAGGTAAGCGCTTGTAGAACGCGCGCTTCATGTGTATGGTTCTCGGGGATGTTGTTATCTGGATCACGACCAAATCATCTGACCGCTGAACACCCTCGCGTTCCAGGTAAGCAAAGCGATCAATCTTGAAGTGCTCTGCTCGTTTCTCGTGGAATATCTGAAAGCGATCGTTTTCAGGGAGTCCCCACGTTTCCATGAGGGCTTGATGGATAGAATCGCCCAAAGCCTGAAGATAGGTTTGGGGCCTTCCTTGCAGCAAATAGATATGAACAATGGGCATCTTGCACCTCCGTGTATTGTCTTCACGTTTCAGCCAACTTCAGAGCCCAAGTCATTTTTTGTTAAACGCCTGTATCGCGGCATCTTCGAGATCATATATCGAGAAGAGCTGGCTGAAGCCGGCGATGTCAAAAACCTTTTTGATGTCAGACTTCATACAAGCTAGTTTGATGTCACCCTCCCGTTTCCTGACATTCTTAAGAGAAGCCAGAAGTACCCGCAACCCGGAGCTGCTTATGTAATCAAGGTT
>JBAIXS010000155.1:0-9765 GCA_037916395.1 Candidatus Sulfobium mesophilum | reverse complement strand
CGGCCTATCAGCGCGTAACTTTCACCATTTTCATCGAGCTTCACCTCCATGTCCGAGCAGCCCACTATAGCTGTCAGCCCGAACTTCTGCGCAAGTATGGACGCATGGGAAGCAACCCCGCCTCCTGCGGCTATGATCCCATTTATCTCAGACATCAGCGAGACGTCCTCGGTGCTGGCCATATTCCTAAGGAGTATCACCGGCATGCCGTAGAGCTCCTTCAGGTTTTTTAACCGGACCAAAGAAGCTGCGAATGTGGCTACACCGCTTAGCGCCCCCCCATGCACACCGGCCCCGCGTCCGATGACATTGCCCAGCGTAAGGCATACGTCCGCGAACCGTTTCCTGAATCCCCTATGAGACTCCATCCGCCGCGTCTGAAGAACGTGAAGGGTCCTGTTGCCGCCTGCGTCTTTCGTGTACGTTATCTCCACCTCCTGAGGCAGCCCCCCCATCGCCTCCTCGATCCTGAAAGCGGCTTCTTCATGAAGTTTAAAAAGGGCAGGGTCTGTTTCCTCAAGACTCTTCCCGGCCTGAGACTGTTTCACTGAGAGAGGACGGCTTAAGTACCTGCCGGAGACAAGATCGCCTCCGGTGACCTCTTCCATCGTATCGCCGTAAATCTCTCTTTCGAGGGTGACCGGACTTCTTGTGAAAAACACTGAGGCGCCGGCCCCCCTTGAGTTGCCGTAAACCATTTGCATAAGAGTAACGGACGTTCCCCAATATTCCGAGACCTCCATCGCCTGTCTGAACTGCACCGCTTTTTTCGAATACCACGAACCATACACTGACCTTATACACTCCTTAAGCTGCACGAATACGTCATCAGGAATGCGAAGTCCCCTTTCATTAAGAGCGGCCCCGTAACCACGCACAATCTGCTCAAGACCGGCCGGCGTTATCTGGTCTCTCCTGAACTGCCCCCTGCGGCCTGAAACCTTCTCTGAAATTTCATCAAAAAAATTCATCTCAAGGCCGAGTACGACCGTTCCGTAATTTTCTATAAACCTCCTTAGCGAATCCCAGGCCAGCCAGGCGTCGCCCTCGCTCTCAAGAAATCTCTTATGCGTCAGATCGTTCATGCCGCAGTAAAGGACAGATGAGAGTATTCCCGGCATGGAGATATAAGAGCCGCTTCTCACTGAAAGAAAAAGAGGTGGCTTATTGCCTTCCTCCCTGCACCCATATACGGTTCCTGTCCTTTCTTCGAGATCGCGAACAGTCTCCCTGAGCACCTCATCGAACGCCTGATTTCCGGTATGCTCCTCATACCGAGGGTTCAGCGCTGCTGAAAAGACCGCTCCCGGGGGCACCGGCAATCCTCCGGCATGCAGATAGACAAGATTCTTCGCCTTCCCTCCTATCCGGGGAGCCAGGAGCATCGCATCCGCCCGCGTCAAAGTATCCAGCATATAATTATCTTCCTCCCCGGCTTTTTCCTTTTGAGACATTACTTCGTCCTCACTTCCGGAAAGGAGGCGCTTCCGCAGGGCAGTGATCATATTGTTCAGCAGCCTGTCCGGCTCCAGAAAACCGGCGACGCTGTTTAGCATGTCCCTCATGATAATGTCTGTTGCCTTGTCCATAAAATCGCTGTCCGAATATCTCAGCCCCTTCAAGCGATCCGGCAGCTCCTCTTCAGGGAATGCCCTCAGAACCTTTATGAGAGGGCCGCGGAATGTCCCGGAAAGGAATTCCACCGTCCATGTAAGTTCTTTCTGCCAGACCCTGAGTAAATCAACCACTTGTGAAAGATGCAGTTCGCATCCTGTCAATATCGCCAGGATTTCTTCGACCTGATAATTCCGTTGGCCATGAAATTCCAGCAGACCGGCCGCAGCAACGAGGGATTTGGCCCACGCACGGACGTTTTTCATAGCAAACTTCGCACCTGCCTCTAAGATCCTTGAGCTGACGTTTTCCATGAATATCCTTGCACTTTCTTCAATCCTCAATGCCTCCCCCATCGCGTCGAACTTCGGCTCATGATATGACCCCATGACAGAAGGGATACCGAAGGCGATATGGCGCTTGAAATAAAACGATTCCTCAGAACGTGTCTTTTGAGGAGAGAGGACCACTGCCTTGAGCTCCCTGAGTCTGCCGGCGAGTTTCATAAGCGCTTCAGCATCATCCGGCATATTCCGGTCGCCGCAGGCGCAGGCATACTTCTTGACCGCCTCCTGATAGATTCTCAAAAGAAGAAATATCTTAGACCTCACCTCACCGGAAATATCCATTCTTTCAAGTCTTACGCGCAGGGCTTCTTCCTGCAGCGTCAGAATCCTGTCCGGATGCAGTCCCGCGTCATCCAGCACATCGAAATACCTCAGCAGGGAAACGGCGGCAGTAGAATATCCATCCAGGACTGATGAGTCGAATTTCGCCAGTACTTCTTCAGGCACGACCTGTCTAAGCGGCTCAATGCTCTTACTGACCCATGCCCTGATGACCTGTTCGATAAGACCCACATTATGATTACTTGCGTTTACGTGAATCTGTTTGCGCAGGAAATACAGCACGGTATCGTTGCCCCAGGAGTCAATTTCTGTCGTAAAGTCTCTTATCAGGCCGGTTGCGCCGACCTCGTTGTAATAGACCGGAAGCCTCTTAAGAAGCATATAGTGAAGGAGGAAGTCACCGGCAAGTACGCCGGAATTCAGATAGGCGGAGACCTCTCTCTGAAAAAGCCTGTCGTCAGGTATAAACACACCGCTTACATGAAGATTGCATACGACATGTATTAGGACCTCCCTGAATGCGGTTTGTTCGATGCTGAGTATCTTGAGAAATTTCGAGAGTCTTTCGAGATGAACAGGATTTATTATCTCAGCCCAGGTCTCGCCTGAAAACCCCCTGATACCGGAAGAAGGTATAATGATTCCTGTCAGATATTCTTTATAAGTGCTTAGAAGCGCAGAATCTTTAGCCGCTAAAATTGCGGCAGCGACATCCGGATTAAGAAGAATATCCTCGGCCCGACTTTCTGATCCAAGTTCGGAGAGAAGTTTTCTGCAGGCATCTGTAAATCCCAGATCGAGCATTTTCCTTATCAGATCAGCAGCGTATGTCATTGCATGCCTGTATGCCTCAGGAGAAACAGACTCGAAGACCTCAAACATTTCAGTGACAGCGAGTGCCATCGGTCCGGCCAGGCTCCGGTCCGCATTTTTCAGGACAACCCCAAAAAAGGAATCAGTCATGCCCCGATCGTCCAGGACGCTCAGATCGATTTCAAGCGCTTTTGCAAACACTTCGGAAGACATTGTCGCCTTCACCATTTCCAGAGCTTGCGTGACCGCGTCAAGGAGTCGATTCCTCGCCTCGGCGCTGTATTTAAGGAGAATATCAAGTTCAGTGCCCCTCAGAGAAGGCCGCAGCGTCTCAATAACCGCCTCAGGTATCACCACCGCGCCCTCAACCTTCGCCCTGAGCAGGTACAGAAGCCCCCGCAATACCTTCCCGGTGCGGCCGGGGCCGGCTTTGCTGCAGATATTGGAAAGCACCATGACGAAACGCCTGAAATAAAGCGAAAAGTCGGCCCTGGAGGTCTCTATTTCCCCCAGCCATAAAGATGAAGCCAGCCGGAGTCTGTCGGGGTCTTTTTCATTTAGGAGGGGCAATTCTATCAGCGAAAGATAATTTTCGATAGTCTTTCTGCCTTCATTAAGATCAGTCTTTTCACAGGCCTTCAACGCGTACCGTGATAACAGTCCAAACCAGCCGTAGTAAGACTCCCGGTCAAACCAGAAAAGATCTCTCGAAAAGGAGTTCATTTCCTCAGACAAGTTCTTCCAGTCCTTCTTCGTAGAAAATATCTTTGCGGCAAGACCCTCCGCCCTCATAAGCAGTCCCGGCTTACGCGAGAGCCGCGAAAAAAGGTCCTTCAGATGTACGTCTTTCACTTCCTCTGAAAGTTCGAATGCCGAAGAAAAGCGGTCATCCGCAGCCGCCCTTTTCAGCAGAAAAGTCCCTATATGCCTGCCGTTTTGAATGATATCGATCTGGAGATTATTCGATCTACCGAACTCCTCAGCTGAAGCCGCGATCTCGAAGCGGCCCTGCCGTATTTCAGCACTTGAAAGTTCAATGCCCTCATGTTTAAGAAGAGCCCGATAGTTTCCGGCCGGCATCGAAAGAATCGTCCCTCTGAGGGTTACTCTATTGTCGTCCTCTGTTATACAGAAATCTTTTGCGATGAGAGAAGTGATCATGCCCTTGTAGGCAGTCGCAAGGGTTCCGATCAGGTAATCAAGACTGCATATATCCCTGGCAGACATTGACAGGCCGGCTGCCTTAGAGGGTAAAAACCCCGATAAGATTGTCCAGGGATAAAAGAAGCATTATGATAAGGACAAAGACATTTATCCCCCTGAAGGTCGATAGAAAGCGGTCATTCCCGTTTTCTGCCCTGAGTACCCTGAGTCCGCAAAAAATCAGCCACGCTGAAGCAGCAAAAAGGGAAAGACCCGTAAAAAAATTCCGGACGATTCCACCCATTGGAAGAAATAGGGCGCTTACCGCGGCAGCGCTTATCCATATGAATATCACCCTTTGCAGTTGAGGCCTGCTGAATAAAGCTGCCGGTGACGGAAGACCGGCATTCCTATACTCTTCTCCATGGTCCAGGAGAAGAAGCCAGAAATGAGGGGCCTGCCACATAAAAAAGAAAAAGCATATTGTGACGAGCCTGTGATCTGTTAACGCTCCTCCTCCCAGGACCCATCCTATCGCAGGGGGGACGGAACCTGTCAAAGAGCCCGGGACTGCAGCGAAGGCGGTCATTTTTTTTAAGGCCGTATAGACGCCGTTATACCAGATCACGGCAAACAGTCCTAACAGTGCAACAGTCGTTCTGCCAGTCAAAAAAAGTGCGAGACAACCCAGACATATGAGAAAAAGAGCAAAACAAAGGGCACTTACCGGCCTTATCCGTCCTGAAGGCAGCGGTCTTCCGGCTGTCCTGGGCATCATGGCATCGAGATCTTTCTCCTGAAACTGGTTTAGCGCACAGGCGCCGCACGCCAGCAAAAAAACCGCGAAAATCACGCCGAGCATGTTCAAACCGGTTCTGTGCGCTGCTAGTAAAAACCCTACACCCGCTGAAGAAGCAGAGAGAAATGAGATTCTCGGTTTGCAAAGTTCGGCATAAGTTAAGATATTAGTCATTATTCTCATCATTTCAGTGTCTCGATATAATCCACTATTTCGTTCAACTCTTCCTCGGATATCGGGAGTTTCGGCATGATGTTTGGGAATCCCTTGACAACATCTGCGCCCGGATCGAGCACGGACCTCTTTATGTACTCTTCGTCAGCTGCGATAGTGCGCTCCCTGCCCTGCGTAACCACCGTTACCTTTCTTTCGTAAAGTCCCTTGAAAGTCGGGCCGACTTTCGGAGAGCCGTCAGTCGTGTGGCATCCGAGGCAGCCCTTCGTCTGGAGGAGTTCAAGCCCCCTCTGTCCCGCCTTCGCCTCAGGCTTGCCCTGGTACCACGCATTAAACTCGGCCGCAGGCATGGTGATACGTTTGGAAAGCATATGAGAGTGCTCAAGGCCGCAGTACTCCGTGCAGAATATGTTATACGTCCCGGCTTCGTTTGCCGTAAACCAGAGGTGCGTCTTCAGTCCGGGTACGCAGTCTTCCTTCACCCGGTATGCAGGTATGAAAAGGCAATGGATCACATCCTCCGATGTCAATGTCAGTTTTATGGGCTGCCCCACAGGCACCCTGAGGGTATCGCTCTGCCTGCCATTATCGTATCTGAATGTCCAGGACCATTGCCGCGATATCACATCTACGTTCATGGCGTCCTTTGGGGGATTGCGTATGTAATCGAAATCCACCCAGCCGAAATAGAACATGAAAATCACGAGCACTGTAGGGATGACGGTCCAGATTATTTCAAGGGGGAGGTTTTCTTTAATGTCCCTGGGGACCGGATGTCTTTTGCGGTTATACTTATAGAGAAAGACCAGCATTGTAACGGTAACCATCACAAGAAGCGCTACGCAGGCGCCGACCACGATCAGAAACGAGGTCTCGATTTTTCCTGCTATATTTGACGGTCCTAAAACCATATCGTTGCGTTCACCTGAACATTACGTCAGCAAAGAACAGCGCAATCACTGCTGTCAGCGTGGCTATTACCATAAAAAGCATGGCCTTAAGCAGCCATCTTTCATATTTAAGGTGCATAAAGAAGAAGAGGACCAGTCCCGCTTTTATCGAGGCGATCAGAAGGTTCACAAAAACGCCATATTTCGAGAGCTCCACCTTGGCCACGACAATCGTAAGGGCAAGAAGAAGCAGAAGCGCGACCCAGACATAGACATATGTCCCATACGGGACTATGTGACCGCTTTTTTCAGCCTCGCCCTGCACCATCTTCCCCTCCCAGTCCGGACAAACCGGAAACTTGTTTCCAGGTCTATGTAATCAAATAAAACAACGGAAACAGATATATCCATACGATGTCCACAAAATGCCAGTAAAGGCCAGTATTTTCGAGTTTCGAAAAATTTTCGCTGGTGATGTCCCCTGCCCTTGTGAAATATATCATGAACGAAATCACTACGATGCCGATCAGCACATGAAGTCCGTGAAGGCCGGTCATGACATAGTACAGACCAAAGAAAAGAATCTGCCCTGCGCTAATTTTCAGGAGCACCGGCGAATCAGGATATATGCCCTTCGAAATCTTGTCGGTCCATTCGAAGTATTTGATTACGAGAAAGGCCAAGCCCATCAGAACAGTCGCAGTCTGAAGCTTCACGGACAGTCTGTAATTGCCGTTCTTTACGGCTGATATCGAAAGGGCGATCGCCAGGCTGCTGGTAAGAAGAACCGCAGTGTTTATCGACCCCAAAAGGAGATTTTCCTCAGCAGCCGCCAGGTGAAAGTCATGGGCATACTTCGCCCTGTACACGGAATAGAGAATGAACATGCCGCCGAAAAAGAGGATCTCGGTAAACAAAAAAAACCACATGCCGTATTTGGCCCCGATGTGGTCCCTTTGCTCTCCGCTTTTTTCCATGGCCTCTCCAGTGTAACCCACTTACTTTACCGCCGGCATTTCATAGAAATTTTCAGCAGGCGGAGGTGAGGCTGTCTGCCACTCAAGCGTCTTGCCGCCCCACGGGTCTGCCGGCGCCTTCGAGCCTCTGAACAGCGCCCAGAGCAGATTGCCCGCGATAATCGCAAGTCCCGCCGCAAGGATCCAGGAGCCGATAGTTGACATCAGATGGAGGTTGAAATATTCCGGCGGATAGTCGAAATATCTTCTAGGCATCCCCTTATACCCGAGAATGAACATCGAGAAATAAAGGAGGTTGAAGCCGCTGAAAAGGATAAACCAGCCGATCTTCGCCGGTTTTTCCGGATACATCTTCCCAAACATTTTTGGGAACCAATAATGAAGGGCTGTCAGCATCGCAAACCCGGCTCCCCCGAACATCACGTAGTGAAAGTGGGCGACTATGAAGTAGGTTCCGTGCAGGTGGAGATTCGGCGCAAGAGAGCCGATTATAAGCCCGGTCAGCCCTCCTATGGAAAAAAGGAATATAAAGGAAAGAGCGAAATAAAGCGGGGCACGACCGACTATCGAGCCCTTATACAGTGTCGAGACCCAATTGAATATCTTGATTCCGGAAGGTACCGCAACGAGAAAGGTGATGAAGGAAAAGATTATGCGGGCGGTATCGCTCATGCCGCTTGTGAACATATGATGTCCCCAGACAAAATAGCCGACCGAAGCGATGCCAAGTGCCGAAAACGCAACCGCCTTATAGCCAAATATCGTCTTTCTCGCAAAGACAGGTATCACTTCGCTGATGATGCCCATAGCCGGAAGTACCATGATGTATACGGCAGGATGCGAGTAAGTCCAGAAGAGATGCTCGTAGAGGATGGGATCTCCGCCTTTGGACGGATCGAAAAACCCCACCCCAAAGACCCTGCCCAGGATAATGAAGACAAGCGTAATTGCCAGAACCGGCGTGGCGAGCATCTGCACCCAGCCTGTGGCGTAAAGCGTCCATACAAAAAGCGGCAGTTTAAACCACGTCATCCCAGGCGCCCGCAGGCGGTGGATGGTAGTTACAAAGTTAAGTCCGGTAAGTATCGAGGAAAACCCCAGCACAAAAACACCGGTTACGGCAAGCGTAATGTTTGCCTGGGCCTTTATACTGTAAGGAGCGTAAAATGTCCAACCCGTATCAGGCGGCCCGCCGCTTGTAAAAAGCGAAAGCGCTACGAGGACGGCGCCCGTCAGATACAGCCACCATGTGAGACGGTTCAGGCGGGGGAATGCAACGTCCCTGGCGCCTATCATTATCGGCAGGAAGAAGTTTCCAAATGCTACCGGCACACCCGGAATGATGAAAAGAAAGATCATGAGAATGCCATGGACAGAAAAAACCTGGTTATATGTGTTTTGGCCAAGAATCTTTCCGGGCGCAATGAGACTCAGACGGATAAGAAGCCCAAGCAACACGCCTATCGAAAAAAAAGTAAGGATCGCCGCAAGATACTGGATGCCTATCCGCTTATGATCGGTCGACATGAGCCACGAGAGGATGCCCTTATACCTGCCCTTCTCCCGATAGAAACTGTTCCCGTAATCAGAAGTGCCGTTTCCCATTGACCCCAAAATGCTCTCCTGCATTTATTGTTGTCATGCCGGACTTGATCCGGCATCCAGTCACGTTAAACATTTGGATACCCCAGTCCCACGTCGGCTTATGACAGACATAAATAATTTTCCCACTCTTTTGTGAACCATGGCCCATGTCGATTCTAGTCTTCCTTTCACCCTGCCGGCCTTCTTTGCCTCTTCAAAAGAAAAAACAGAAAAACAAAGGCCAGGACCGTCAGGGTTCCCGACACCTTCAAAATATTAAAGAATCTTTCCTGATTCGCCGGCTCATGAAGAAAACAGTATAGCGGCGTCACACTCCCTCCTGTCGAAATTTTTCCCACAGCCGCATCAGTAAAGGCACTCTTAAGTTCGAGCGCAGAAAAAAGCATTGGGTCTGCCACTCCATAATTGAATTTCGGTACATTGAGGTACCTGGTAATCATCCCGCGCGGGGAGATAAAGATAAGGACCTCGGGATGAATAAACCCATGCTCTGCCTTTTGGTATCTAATCCCCACAGCATCCGTGAGCCTTCTGATATTGGCCCTGTCCCCAGTCAGAAATCGCCAGGCATCTTCAGGAAAAGGGTGGTTTATCGCTTTGACATAATTTATTTTTTGTGTCCGTGCCATCTCCGGCTTCTCGGAATCGTCGAAGCTTAACGTGATCACCCTGTAGTCCTTCCCGGGAATAAGTTGAAGGCTAGCGAGGGATTTCGCGAGACCCCCAAGGAGCTGAGGGCAAATATGTGAGCATTCATAATACAGAATTACAAGGCAGGTCGGTCTGTCTATAATCTCTTTCAGTGTAACCTGTTGGGCGTTCTCATCTGTGAAAGTCAGGTCCAAAGGAACGAAGCCCCCCGTCTTCTCATCCAGGCCGGGCTTGTCGTACCCTATCTCCCGCGCAGTCGTTCTCCCATGAAGCAAAAGCGCAAGCATAACCGCTATTAATATTATCTTTTTCAACCATCACCCTCGTTACTCTGAAATCGAAAGAGCGAAAAACTCTTGTATTAATTCTATCGGGTTTCCGGGGATTGTCAACTTGGATAGACATGCTCATGGCGTCCGAGAAAAAGTAACGGACTGCGTTCTTTCGAGATATATTCTCGATTGCATGAT
>JBAIXS010000154.1:0-6652 GCA_037916395.1 Candidatus Sulfobium mesophilum | reverse complement strand
TCACGACCCACAGTCCATCTTCAGTTTTGACGAACATGATGTGGTAATACCTTTTGTTGTTTTGGAGGAGCTTGACAGGCTCAAAAAAGGCCACGGCGAGATTGCAGCGTCTGCCAGGGATGCTCTGAGGATAATTGACCGTCTGAGAGAAAGGGGACCGTTGATATCAGGGACCGAGATAATGACCGGCGGGCTGCTCTCCATCGGCACAACGCTAAGCAATGCCCCTTCAGCTTTCATGGACAGCCTCTCAGAGGACAATAAGATTGTAAGGACAGCCCTTGGTGTTGTGGAAAAGCTGAGGCAGGAGGAAAGAGGAGATAGCTTTTTTGTCACTCTTGTGTCCAAAGACACGACTGTCAGAATAAAGGCGGAGGCCTGCGGCCTTCATGCGGAAGATTACGAGAGCGACAAGACAACGCTCTTTCAGAAATATGGCAGGGTGCTTGAAGAATCCGACTACACCAACGGCATTCATTCCATACGGTATTTAATGGCGGGCGAGGATATTTTCAGGTTGCAAGGCAGCGACAATCAAACAAAAATCAAAAATGGGAAGTCGCTTGAGGGTATCGCCGCCAGGAATGTCGAGCAGAGATGCGCGATAGATGCTTTGACAAACCCTAATATCGAAGTCGCTGCACTTACTGGTGCGGCGGGGACTGGCAAGACGTTGCTGGCCCTAGCCGCAGGGATACATCAGACAACAAAAAGATCACCGCTTTACGAGCAGGTTGTGGTAGCCAGGCCCGTTGTTCCGATGGGCAACGACATTGGCTACCTGCCAGGAGATGTGAGTGAAAAACTAACGCCCTGGATGCAGCCGATCTTCGACAGTCTCGAGGTAATAGTCAACACGCCGAAGGGGCATATCAAAGACGAGACCGCAACAGCCCAGTATCGGAGCTTTCAGTATTTGATAGATACCGGGATTCTGCAGATAGAGGCATTGACTTACATCCGGGGGCGCAGCCTTCCCCAGAGATACTTCATCGTGGATGAGGCTCAGAACCTGAGACCTATTGATGTTAAGACGATTATCACCCGGTGCGGTGAAGGCACCAAGATCGTCTTTACCGGCGACCTGAACCAGATCGATACTCCCTATCTTGATGCAAGGAGCAATGGTCTTGCATACCTCATAAGCCACTTTATTAACGAGGAGAACTTTTGTTATCTGAACCTGCGCTGCAGCGTCAGGTCCCGGCTGGCAGAGCAGGGGGCAAGACTTTTATAAAGTATGTCACAGAAATTTAACATTTCGTTCATCATGTTTTAACAGTTGATAGATAAACTAAGACTATGATTACGGATACCGCGAGACTCGACGCTACCGAAATACACTGTCCGTCATGTGACAGCGATGCAATATATCGTAATGGAAAGATAAAGACAGGTGCACAACGGTTCCTGTGTCTAGTATGCGGGACTCAATTTACCCCAACGGCCAGGAAGTCACCCGTCAAGGGCAAGCCGGCATGTCCCGAATGCGGAAAACCGATGAATGTCTATAAGATTGAGGGCCTTATTATACGTTTCAGATGCTCCGGTTACCCTGTTTGCAAGACTTTCAGGAAGTTTACAATGAAGGAGGAAAAATGAGCTATTACTTGCATAACGTTCCCGGAAGGTTGAGGGTAAAAAGTCCGCTTCTAAGAAGAAATGACGCGGCTGGAGATGAAGTGAAAAAGACCCTTAGCTTAATCCCTGGAGTGGCTGCGGTCGATTTTAATCCCGTGACCGGGAGCCTTCTTATCAATTATAACCATAAGACAACAAGGCACGAGGATATCGTCGGACTTCTTGAGCGGAAGGGATATTTCGACCGGGCAAAAGCAACGACGAACGAAGGTTACCTGCATGCCGCAGCCGAAAAGACGGGCCGCGTGATCGGAAAAGCTGCATTGGGCATAGCAGTCGAAAAAGCTTTGGAGGGCTCCGCCCTCTCCCTCATTTCATTGCTGATATAGTTTCCCCGATGGCTCCCGGTTCTTGCTCGTCTGAGGCTGTTGGACTCAGTCCACGAAAGATAGGTACCATTAAAGAGTTTTATTTCCGACATTTTCATCCATCTGCACTTCTTTGGTTCAGGGGCTTTGCACTGTTCGAATATCCCCATGAGTTACT
Organism: Candidatus Sulfobium mesophilum; assembly: GCA_037916395.1. Taxonomy (GTDB): domain Bacteria; phylum Nitrospirota; class Thermodesulfovibrionia; order Thermodesulfovibrionales; family UBA6898; genus Sulfobium; species Sulfobium mesophilum_A. The sequence goes on along the minus strand of JBAIXS010000154.1, from coordinate 4,525 downwards.
CGACAATATGCGCGAAAGCGCAATAAACCATCATTATGGGAACTGGGATGAAATATATCGGAGCATGGGCAGCATAAAGCCGGAGTATGACAGCTGGCTGGAAAAATACGCCGGCATACTGCAAAATTCAGGAGATATTCCTATCATAGATCTGGGTTGCGGCTACGGAAATGACACGCTTTTCCTCCACGAAAGAGGGTTTAAGGTAATATCCTGCGATTATTCAATGGAAGCGCTGAAAAGGCTGAATCATTTTATTGATAAGCCGGTAATCAGACACTTCGATATGCTGACAGGCCTGCCGTTCGAAAACGGCTCCGCAAAGGTCATAATTGCAAACCTTTCAATCCATTATTTCCAATGGAAAGACACCGAAATGATTGTGGAGGAGATAAGAAGGGTCCTTGACGAGGGCGGCTACCTGTTATGCAGAGTGAATTCGACAAAAAACATTGCGTGCTATGGAGCTGATGGGGTCGAGATAGAAGAAAATTATTATACCCTCAACGGAAGAAATAAAAGGTTTTTCAGCCGGCATCATCTTGAAAGGCTTTTTAAGGCATGGGATATATTCCATATTGAAGAGTATTCCTTCGAGCGGTTTGGTTCTAAGAAAGTTGTTTGGGAGATAGCCATAAAGAAAAAATAGATGTGGCCACCTGTCTCTGGGCTGTGAGAATATGGAAAGCAACAGGCAATTAACCGTTCTGATACTGACAATCGCCTACTTTTTCATCGAACTTTTCGGAGGATTGTATTACCGAAGCCTTGCCCTGGTGACAGACGCATCGTTCATGGCGATCAACATCACCGGACAACTCGTTGCATTGTACGTTGCCAGAATTTCTAAAAGGCGGCCGACCAGGAGCAATACCTTCGGATATGAGCGCGCAAAGGTGCTGTCGGGTCTCTTCAATGGCGTTCTGGTAGGATTCCTCCTTTTTTATGTCTTTGTTGATGCCTACAAGAAGATTTTGCATCCCGAGCCGATAGAGGCCGACCGTGTTCTGCTGATCGCAATAATCGGACTTGCGGTCAATGCATATGGGTTTGTCCAGTTTTACAGGCATTCCGCGGATATGAATTTAAAAGGAGCACTTCTTCTCATTGCAAATGATGCCCTCGGTTCGGTAGGAGTTATAGTTTCTTCCCTCATCATACGTCAGACCGGTCTCTTCTTCGTTGATCCAATCGCTGCGCTTATTATCGGACTGCTCATTGCGTATCCAACCTACTTCCTCGTTAGGGACAGCGTCCTTATCCTTATGGAAGGCAATCCGGCAAAGATCGGGCCGGAAGAGGTCGAACGATTCATTAACGGCCGTTTTCCCGATATTGTGAGGGTCAAGGACATCCATATCTGGGGTCTTTCGCCCGAGAAGATCATCCTTACCGTTCGCATCAGGACCAACGGGGCGTCCTATGACGGCAAAGCCATCCGGTATATGAAGCACCAATTACTTAGCGAATACGGTTTTTCGGATATATATCTTGAGTTGTACGACGAGAAGAGGCCGGCGGAACCTGCTGTAGAGCCCGGGCGAGAAATTGCATGAGTCATTAGGTGTCGCGATCAGGATTTGTTGACAATCACTGTAACAGTATTCTCAGCAATATTCTCCTTATTACCGTCGGCATACTCGGACTGCAATTATCATCTGATTATTTGGCGTAGGAACGCTGTTTTTCTTGCACAGGTCAGACGATAACTACCGAGTCGTCGCATCCATAAGGATTTGGCGTATATCTGTCAGCGGACGAATCATTCTCCCACCGGGAGTCATCAAGGAGATACCGGAACTTGTATTCCCTCTCTGCTGCTAAGTCTATTGTTACTTCGAAATCTCCGTTTCTAAGCCTTTTCATCAGTGTCGCATTCTTATCCCAGTTGTTAAAGTCGCCGACAACTGAAACCTTTTTAGCAGTTCCCACTGCCTCCTTAGACAGACCAAAGGTTACCCTGCAGAAGGGACCGGCTTTTCGATACTCTTTTACGATGCCCTTATTTTTCTTAGCTGGCCTCTTGCGTATCTCGCTCTTCACTGTCTCATGGACGATCTGCATCTCTTTCTCCTGATCTCTCTCATGACCTTTCTCTGTCTTAAATCGAGACTCACGCAGTTTTCCCTTGGATGCTTCCTTCGCAGCTACCGTTGTCATCAACAGTCCTCCTTAATATAATTTGGATCTTACTTGCTATAGTTCTCATTAATCGCTTATTACGTCGCTTTGAGGACGGTCACTTATCCAGCTCAAAAAAAAATCGATCAGGCTACTCTGCTACTTGGTATTTCCGGCATTCCCTATGTACTCATCATTCTGATCAAAAAAAAACTGTGAGATGTAAAGCTGGCAGTCTACCCAGGCATTGCTAAGACAGTCTGCCTTTGAAGCGCAATCCACGTGCTCAGGTCTTATGTCTACCATATCACAGACCGCTCCTTTCAATTTTGGGCACATATTCCCTCCTATTGTTCATCAAATAAGGATTTCAGTAAATCGCAAATTATGATATCACACGAATGTTACATGATTATTTCATTGCCATGAAATTTTGGATATCGTCGTCAACTTTTTGAATATACTCATGCTAAGTTCTTCTTCTCTAATGCATGCCTAGAGTTCCTGGCGATAATTAAATGATCTGTTCTAACAAGTGAGTCGCATAATTTTCGAAGTGCGTCCGAGCTTGCAGGTCCGTCCTCGGATTTGAAAGAGCCCGCCGAATATGATATAAATTATCAACAAACGTCGTGTTAGGAACATTGAGGGATTGCCATGAATCCAACACTAATTCTTTCAGTTTTGTCGGGATTGGCTGCGGCGATATGGTCCGTCTGGACTTGGAGCCAGGAGCAGGAGAAGGAAAGGGAGGTCAAGCGCGATCAGGAGGCCGCTCTTTATGTGAACTCTTTTCTCTCGGCCACTGAAGAGTTACAGTCGCGACTCTATGGGATTCTCGAACAGGGTGAACTTGCTTATTATAGAAAAGAGTATCCGGATCAGTATGAGTTCGGCTCTCCGGCCGCAATTGAAATCCTCTACCGGCTGAGTCAATATTATGGATGGTCGCTTCGTACATTTCGATACGGCCCTTACACACACGACCCTAAGCTCATAGAACTGACGCGAGAGATAGCGAAAACCTGGGAGAGCCGTTCATATCCTGGGGAAGCCTTTCGTTTCAGTATCGACGAGAGAGCTTCACTGGGCCAGGCCGTGGTACGTCATGTAGGAGAGATCTCAGCCATTCTCCCTGTATTTGAGTCAATACCCTTCTATCAGTTCGAGCAGGAAATCAGCGACGAAGCAAGTAAACATGCTCCGTTATATCAGAGCAAAGCTGTACGCTATACTCTATCAGCTATCGACCGTGCTGATAAGGCTGAGAATTTGGAGGGACGTGAAAGGTTGGCGATTCTTCAAAATCTTCTTGTGGACTTGTTAGCATATATTGAAAGCAGGGAAGGTTTCAGCGTCTCCATCGGAGAGCGCAGAAAAGCGAGAATTGTAGGAGGCTATGTCCGTGTATCTTCAGGGCAGCCGGCTGAGGCCCAAATCCTCCATCAGATCCGGGGAAGAATCCGGCTGAGAATACCGAAATTGAAGACGGATAAGAATTACGTCAATCGGTTGCAAGCGCTGTTAGCCACAGTGGAAAACGTGAGTAATGTTCGCATGAGCCCCAGTGCGGCTTCTGTAATCATCAGTTACGCTCCGAACATATCAGAGGTGGAGTTTGCCACGACGGTAATGAAGGCTATTGAAGGTGCCTCGCAGAGCGGCGCTGAAGCTTAATAAACAACTTCTTTTGGAAAACTGATCATAGATTGCCCCCCAGCCTCGGGGTTCTCACTATGACCGCCCTCCTGGCAAGTGCCCATAATTATCACTTCGGTTGACGCAAGCTTCTTCGCGATGAGAGGTCCCGGCCGAATGACAGAAATCATATCTTCTGTGGGAAACATCTTTCGACCCTCAATTTGGGTGTAATAATACCACGCCAAGCCCCTGTTTTCTCGCGATGCTACTTTTAATCGCTCTTGCCCTCTGGTCCTTTTCGCTTCACAACCTTTTTTACAGTTTTCTTCCTGGAGGCGGTTTTTTTCACCTTGTCTTTTACACTGCCTTCAATCTTTATAATTTCTGATTCCAGTTTTTTGATTCTGGCCTTTATTGCTTTCACCTTGCTATCAAGCATGGGGTTGCTGACTCTCCCGCTCAACTCATATACCTTCCCCCCAAGCTCCGATATCTCCTTTTGTACTTTTGTTTTCAGCTCATAGAGCCTGTAGCGCCTCTTCCCTTCTTCCGTAAGCTCTTCAGCTTTTTTCCTTACTACAGAGGCACTATCCATGACGTAGGTAATACCTTCCTCCAGGCCCTTTTGCAGATCTCCCTTCACTTTTTCCCAGAAATTCATCGCATGCTCCTTCCTTTTGTCACAAAATCTTATCCTGATTGACATTATACTGTAAGCGGCCGGTTGTACAATACAAAAGAAAGGTAGGAATTATGAGCATTA